>CAYGSQ010000351.1:0-3405 GCA_964352435.1 uncultured Gammaproteobacteria bacterium
TCTGTAACACCGACAATCCTGTCGACGACGAAATGCCGGACCGCAAGGTTCGGAATTTTTTTTGGCTGAATATCTGGTGCGAATCGCGCGGCAATATGGAAAGACTCCAAATTGGGCAAGCGGACGTAAAAAAGGGGATGAGGCTCGATACCTCATCCCCGTTTAGCGTCGTCTTCCACTGTTCGCTGCGGGATTAACCACCTCGCCCACTGGTTGTCGGCACTCGGTGCTGATTCGATCCTGCGGCGCCGAAGCGTCGCCTGACCGGTGTCCTCACCGGCATATCGCGTTGTGACGCGACGTTATTTTTAGACGCCTGGCTACGTCCCCCGCCGCCCGTTCCGGTGCGTTTCGACGAGTTCGACTGTTTTCCACCACGTTTGCAGTTTAATTGAGTCATTAATCTGCTTTGACGTTTGTACCGCCCTCTCGGGACGTACCGACGTACGCGCTTCCCACCGTCGTTGACCACGTTTGGCATGTGGCCCTTCCTCCAGCCAATTCGGAGGCGGTCAATGCGGGTTACGTAATCCGATGACCGTGGATAGACGATACCATCAGGGTGAATAATGTTAAGTGCACAACCTGTGTAAAACTTGTGAAAATTCTGTATAAATCCAAACTAGATCCTAAGTATTTGATTTTATGAATTCAAAACCGACCTCACCGCGCCGTAGACTGGTGCTTGGCGCGCTGGCGCTCGGTCTTGTGCTGTTGGGTGTCTTTACGCTGCCGCTCGAGCAATGGCTGACCAGTGCCGTCGCTTGGCAGGCCCGGCACCCACTGCTCGCCGCGGTGTTTTACCTGCTTGGCGTGACCGTGGCGACGCCATTGATGGTCCCAGGCTCGGTGTTGATGATGAGTGGCGGATTTATTTTCGGACTGCCGGTCGGTGCCGCACTCGCCGCGGTGGGTGTAACTTTTGGTGCCGCACTGGCGTGCCTCGCCGGTCGCAGCGTCGCGCGTCCAGCCATTCATTCTTATACGCAGGACAACGCAACCTTCAATGCGCTGAACGGCGCATTGGCGCAACGCGGTTTTCTGGTTGTCCTGCTGACACGTTTGTCGCTGCTAATTCCGTTCAACGTGCTCAACTACGCGTACGGCGTCACCGACATTCGCATGCAGACGTTTATCCCGGCGACCGCGTTAGGCATGCTGCCCGTCGTGGTTTTGTTCGCCTACATCGGCTCACTGGCCAGTGACGTGGACGCCCTGCTCGCCTCGAACGCGGGTAGCGGTGCGATGGGGCGCGTCGCCTTGATTGTAGGTCTGGTGGCGATCATCGCCGCCACGGTGATCATTCACCGAACCGCGACGCGTGAGCTCAAACGGCAGATGGCGCAAAATGATGCGCACTAAAGCCTAGCGCAACGAGAAATCGAACTCGTTATAAATGCACTGATTGCGCCCGTTTTCCTTGGCCTGATACAGCGCCCTGTCTGCATTGGCGATGACCAATTGCGGCGTGACCGATTCACGCATGAACTCGCCATGTGCAGGCAAAGTGGTAACGCCCACCGACACGGTGACAAGACCGGGGCCGGGTGCGCCTTCATTGCGGATCTTGAGTCGCACGACAGACTCGCGCAAACGTTCGGCCAACGCCATTGCGCCACCGATATCGGTGTTGGGCAGCAGCACGCCAAATTCTTCACCGCCGTAGCGCGCCACTGAGTCAGCACTGCGATAAAGATTGGCCTCAATCCGCCGCGCGACGAAGCCCAAACACTCGTCGCCCTTGGTGTGGCCGTAGCGATCGTTGTACGCCTTGAAGTGATCAATATCGATGAACAGCATCGACAATGACTGGCGCTTGGCCAACGCATCGCGCAGCAGCCGCTGCAGCGTGGTATCGAAATGCCGCCGGCTGCTAATGCCGGTCAGTGCATCGGTGGTCACCTGCTGTGTAAGCGACGCGTTCATTTGCTGCAGTTTGTCTTTCGCACGCACAAGTTCCGCTGTGCGGGAGCCGATTTCTTCTTCCAGCTGCGTGTTTTCGTCGAGCAAGAGCCGATTGCGACGCAGCGCCGCGTAGGTATCGCGGATGGCCCGCACTGCCCGAAACGGCGCCAGCACCACGTTGCGACTGAAGCGCCGATCAACGACCCGTAACGTGAGCAAACGGCTGGCCGGGCCGAAACCGACCAGGCGGCTGAACGCCTGCACCTCCAGACGGTACTCGCCTATTGGCAAGGAACTGTAGCGTACTTGCGGCACTTTACTCAGTGCGCTCCAGTCTTCTTCAAAACCCACCATGCGGTAGCGAAACTGGACATCCTGTTCGTCATGAAACCAGGGGCAACACAGCAGTACGCGCAGCGACCAGCGATCAGAATCGAGCTCAAACGCGCCATCATTGGTGTGCTTTGGCTCCGCGTTAATCCATTCCACTTTCGCTGCGCGTGCGACCGGCACCGGTATTTCGTCATCAAGTCGCTTGGGATCAACCACCACCAAACCCGAGTTCAGGCCGCAATAGATCAGCCCGCTGTCGGTGATGTGGAGGCTGCGACTGGTAGTGAATTCCCATTGCGACAAGCCCAGCACAGCAATCACCTGGTGCACACGCTGATGCTCGGCAACGTCATAGGCGTGCAGGCCGCTCGCCGAACCGGCCCACAACAAATCGTTATCGGGCGACCACTGCACGCTCCAGCCAGCGATGGGCTCATCGCTCTTCGTCAGCAGTTCGATCTCACCCGCGGGCTGACGCACGACAATGCGATCATCCTGCGCGACGGCCAGCGCGTTGTCGGGACGCACCGCGACACAGTAAGTATTGCCGCGTTCGGACAGATGCTCATGCCTGACCGGCACCAGTTGATCATCGTCTTCCATCCACAGCCCGTTGCCGATCGTGCCGACCCACAGTCGACCATTGTGATCTTCGGACAACGTGTACACGTAGCCCAAGCGAGCACCGTCTTTTATTTTTGGGACGCGGACCGTACGACCATGGGTGACCACCGCAAGGCCATTCTTACCGCCAACCCACAGCTCATTGCCCCGCTGCAGCAGTGCACGGCAACCGCGCGACAAAACGGGGTGTGCGTCAAACGGAACGGTTTGGACGCCATCGACGCCGTCGATGCGCAGCAAGCCAATCTCGGTCGCAGCCCACAGTACGCCGTCGACGTCTTCACAAATATCCCAGGTCTGATGATGGGCCAGGGCAGGCACACGCACGTAGCCCTTGCTGCCGGACTGATGCAGGACCGCCGTAAACTGATTGCCACCGAGCAGAAGTTTGCCGTCGTAGCCGGGCTTGACCGCCAGCACGGCTTTGTTATCCGGCACCGAGAGCGGTCGAATCATTTCATGCAGAGGGCTGACTTTGACGATGCCGTCACCGTCACTTGCCCCCCATATTCCACCCACCGAGTCGACCATGATCGCGTTGAT
>CAYGSQ010000351.1:3415-4582 GCA_964352435.1 uncultured Gammaproteobacteria bacterium
ACAGCGCACCGTGACGCCGCAGTCGACAGAACGTCTGACCAATGCCCGCCCACAAATCGCCGTCCGCTTGCTTTACGCTGCTGACGACGCTACCTGTTTGCCCAATCGGCAAAGTGGCGACCACCGCGCCCGTTTCGTCTATTTCGGCCAGACCCAAACTGCCGCCGATGATCAGGTTGCCTTGAGCGGTGGCACACACGCAGCGGACCAATCCCGTTTTTTGCCACCCTGGATTCGGCGGATCGATCAGCAAGCCGCCTTGCTGCCGTAACAGCCGGCCGTCGGTCGTGACGAACCAGGCCACGGAAACGCCATCGTCGCGCTGACGCATGACGGCCATGGCGCGCACTGAGGCATCGCTAAAGCGCAGCCAGCGGCCGCCTTCGCGGCGCAAAAGACCGCCCGCACTGCCGGCCCACACTTCGCCGCCCAGAATGTGGATGCAATCGACCGGACCGTAGTGCCAGTCGCTGTCGCCACCGTGGTGCACTACGCGCCCGTCGTGGGCCACTTGATCGATGCCGGTATCGGAACCCGCCCAAACGGTGCCATCGCGATCGGCCGTGACGGCACGCAGGCCGTGGGAAGACAAGCCGTTTTTGGGGGTCAGAACGCGGAAACGGGAGCCGTCAAACCGGGCGAGCCCACCGGGGGTCGCGATCCAGATGACCTGATGAATATCCTGTGCCAGATCGAAAACCTGACCGCTGGGCAAACCATCTTCACGGCGGTAACGCGTGTACGGCACGCGATAGCCAGAGAGCCTGCCGCGACGGACATCGTGGTCCGGGGTATTTACAGCGGCGGGACGGTGACCATGTGACGACACGGAAGACTCTTTTACAAGTTTGAAGGCCCGCCCATGATAACAGAGTGAACTGCACACCCGGGCGATTGGTGGGCGCTAGCGTTCAAGTATGAGTCGTGTTGCCGTCTGTTGCACCTCAAAACGGCCCTTCACTTTACTTGGGGCATGCGCCAGATGTTCGATGGCACATTGGTCACCAAACAGTGTCTCGACTTCGGTCAGCGGCACGTTGAACGGCGGCCCGTTCAGCTCGGCGTCCGCATATTGCAGCGTAACCAGCAGGAGCCTCGCGCCGGGCACGAGCCGTGCCATCAACGCGCGTGCGTACGCTGGCCGCATGGCCGGCGGCAACGCGATCA
>CAYGSQ010000352.1:0-527 GCA_964352435.1 uncultured Gammaproteobacteria bacterium
CACCGACCACGGCAAACGTGTCGGCGACCTCTCCGGTGGTGAGCGCAACCGCGTCCATCTGGCCAAGCTTCTGCGCAGTGGCGGTAACGTGCTGCTGCTCGATGAGCCCACCAACGACCTGGACATCGAAACGCTGCGCGCGCTGGAAGAAGCCCTTCTGGTATTTCCGGGCTGCGCGGTGGTCATCTCTCATGACCGCTGGTTTCTCGATCGTATCGCCACGCACATCCTGGCGTTTGAGGGCAACAGTGAAGTCACGTTCTTCGCCGGCAACTACGCCGAATACGAAGCCGATCGCGAACGACGACTGGGCAAGGAAGACATCGTACCCAGTCGCACAAAGTACAAAAAACTGGGCGGCTGATGACGCGACTTGCGACGCTTTTGTTGCTGGCGACACTCACTGTGTCGGCCGCCGCGCAGTCGGATGAAGTCGGCCCCGGTTACACGGTAACCGAGGACACCGTCGAGGTGGCGACGCGCAGCCAGTCGTTGCGGTGGTTGGGGTAAAAATCGCGCACCAGATA
>CAYGSQ010000352.1:537-3734 GCA_964352435.1 uncultured Gammaproteobacteria bacterium
GGAAATCAAGCTGATCGACTACGGCGACGGCGTCGTGACACCGGCCGAGGTCGAAGCAGCACCCGAAGAGCCAGCGGTTCCCGAGACTTCAACGGTTGAAAACCTGGCCGCCGAAACGCCCCCAAACACGGCGCCCAGCGCGCCCGCGCCGGTCAAGCCAGCCGCGGCAGATGCGACCAATGCGCTGAGCGCTATTGGCCAGGTTTCGCAGCTGCGCGGCGAGCCGGTGGCCATTGATGGCAACAACCGCCAACGCACGCTGCAGACCAATGCCACGGTGTACCGCGGCGACACATTGTTGAGCGCCAAGACGCAGAGCATCACACTTCTTATGAACGACGGTGCCGTCGTGCGCATTCGCGGTGATGCACGCCTGATGTTCGAAAAGTACCGCTACGACAAGACCAACCCGAACAGCAACGGCGGCGTATTGACACTGCTGCGCGGCGGCTTGCGACTGACCACCGGCGAGCTCGCCGAGCTCAACGGTGGCGTACTTATTAACACGGCTGTCGCGACGCTCACGACCACCGGAGGCGATCTGGCCCTGCGCATTTGCACAGACGGCGAATGCGACCTGCCGGCCTCGTCGGCCACACTGCCGGCCGCGCTCTACACCGGTGTAGCGTTGGGTGAAATTGCCGTGTCAAACAATCAGGGCACCGTCACCGCGCAGCGCGGCGAGGTGCTGCGTATCCGCGATGCCGATACGCCGGCTGAAGCCACGCCCGACGCGCTGGGCGTCGTATTTAGCAGTGACGAACTGACCACGCTGGATTTACAGTCCGGTGAACCGCTGGGCTTTTGGGCCTGGTTCAAACAACGCTTCTTTTCATTTGGTCGCAAGACCGACGACGACTACGGAAACTGATCACCATGACCACCCTCAGACAGTGCCTTATTCTGCTGGCCTCGGCATTTGCGGCAGGCTGCGTATCCGATGATGCAGGAACCGCTGCCACGTCGAACCCCGCAGCAAGCACAGCGGCGCAAGAAGCGCAACGCGCTGCATGGCCACACGGTGCCATGGTTAGCGCCGCCAACCCCTATGCCGTGGACGCGGCGATCAGCATTCTCGAACGCGGCGGCAGCGCTGTGGATGCGGCCATCGGCGCTCATCTGGTATTGGGACTGGTTGAGCCGCAAAGCTCGGGCATTGGTGGCGGCGCGTTTTTGCTGAGCTATCAAAATGAAGCCAATACGCTGACAGTTTTCGATGGCCGCGAGACGGCGCCTGCGGGTGCCACATCTGACATGTTTATGAATGGCGACGAGGTCATGAATTTTCGTCTCGCCTGGCAAAGCGGTGTCGCAATTGGCACGCCGGGTGCCATCGCCATGTACAAGGCCGCCCACGACACCCACGGCGTCTTGCCCTGGGCCGATGTGTTTACGCCCGCAATCGAGCTTGCCGAGAAAGGTTTTGTCGTGTCGCCGCGGCTGAACAATTTACTGGTACGGATCAAACCGTTTGGTGATCTGGACGACTACGCTGCCAGTGCCGCCTATTTCTATCCCGGCGGCGAGCCGCTGGCAGTGGGCACCGTCCGTGACAACCCGGCCTATGCGGACACGCTGCGCCGAATTGCGGCGCAAGGAACCGACGCGTTTTATCGTGGCGCGGTGGCACAGGCCATCGTCGATGCGGCACAAAGCGAACCGCGGCCGGGCACACTGGCACTTAAGGATCTGGCCGCCTATGAGGCCAGAGTCCGGCAGCCGGTGTGCGGACCGTTTCGCGACATGACGCTGTGCAGCGCACCGCCCCCCTCGTCCGGCCTGGCACAAATCATGATTGCGGGCTTGTACGATCGATTTGTACCCGACGATAGCGCCGTCGATGATGCGACCAGCTTGCGGGCGTTTGTCGACGCACAGCGTCTGGCCTACGCGGACCGCGATCACTTTGTTGGCGATCCCGCGTTCGGCGATGTGCCTGTCAATGCGCTGATCGACGCGCGCTACCTGGACGCGCGTGCGCAGCAGCGCTTGGCCCCCGACGCGCCGTCGCAGCACGGCGATCCAGCGGCCGCACTGAATCTGGCCGCCACACGCTGGCAGTTTGGCCGCGACACCACGGACGAGCGCGGCGGCACTACGCACTTATCCATTATCGATGCTCAAGGCAATGCGATCTCAATGACCGCGACGGTTGAAGCGCCGTTCGGCTCAGCCCGCTTCGTGCACGGCTTTTTGCTCAACAACGAGATGACCGACTTTGCCCGCGATCCAGGCAAGGGCGATGCGCCGGCCAATCTGGTACAACCGGGCAAACGCTCACGCTCTTCGATGTCGCCCACACTGGTGTTTGATGATCAGGGCGAACTGCTACTGGTCAATGGGTCTCCGGGCGGCAACTCCATTGTCGCGTATGTCGCCAAGGCGACGCTCGGCATCCTCGCGCGCGGCCAAACCGTGGAACAGGCCATTGCCAGCCCCAATATTATTGCGCGCGGTAACAAAGTGAACGTTGAAATCGCAACGGATGAGGGCAAGCTGGCCGCGCAACGCCTGAAAGATGCGGGCTATGATGTCGTCGAACGCGAAGGCGAAAACTCGGGCTTGCACACAATTTTGGTGACCAAAGACGGACTGCAAGGCGGTGCCGATGCGCGGCGTGAAGGCATCGTGCGCACCCTGCCCTGAGCCGGCTGGATAGGCGCACTAGTCAGGTGCGTGCAGTCGCTGGGCCTTGAACGCGGCCACCACGTGATCGCCTTCGGTCAAGCCCATCCTGCGAACCGAACTTGACGTCAACCGGGCCAACAGCGGCGTCATTTGGCAGCTCAAGTGGACTAACGCGCTGCCGTCGTCATCCTCGTCAATCTGATCGATGCGTACGTCAAATACGTTGTGCGCGCTGACGTTTGTCAGCGGCGTTGTGGACAACATGACGTCGTCAGCACGCACAAACAAGCGCACCGGCGCACCGATCTCGCCCGCTGTTTGCGGCATGACCAACTCGCCCCCATCGAACGCGATCATCGTTAACTGTTGCGCAACATCGTGACGCGCGATAAATCCGTGTACAACGCAGCCACCCGCGCGTGCCACGACCGGGTCACGCTGCGCCAAAACCGTATTGGTTTTGCCCTGACGCAGCACCCGACCCTGCTCGATCACGATTACCTGATCCGCCAGACGCGCGACAGCGCATCGTTGCCCATCGTGTATGTGTCCCACGCGGTCGACGACGT
>CAYGSQ010000352.1:3744-4579 GCA_964352435.1 uncultured Gammaproteobacteria bacterium
GCAACGATGCGCTGTCGCGCAGGCGCTCGAGATACGGAAAGATCTCAAGCCGTTTGCGCTCATCGACGGCAGCCAAAGGCTCGTCCAGCAGCAACAAGCGCGGCTTCGACAGCAACGCCCGAGCGAGTGCCACACGCTGCTGCTCGCCCCCTGACAAATGCCGCGGATAGCGCTGCAATAGCCGTTCAAGATCCAGCAATTTATAAATCGACGCGAATTCCTGCACCTGCAAACTGGCGCTTCGGCGCAGGGCACCAAATTGGCAATTTTGCTGCACGGTCATGTGGGGAAACAACAGCGGCTTTTGTAAAACGCAGCCAAATTTGCGCGCTTGCGGTGGCACGAACACGCCGCTGGACGAGTCGAACAAACAGTCGTCGCCCATCGCGATTCGACCACTGTCCGGGCGCATCACGCCGGCAATGGAAGCCACCAGTGTCGACTTGCCAGCACCCGAGTGACCCAACAGCGCGGTGACGCCCTGCAGCGAAATTTGCGTATCGACAGCAAGTTCGAAATCGTCGAATTTGTGCTGCACGGACAGCGTCAACGCACTCACCTGGACCACCGTTGCAGCCGCCGTGCGGCCCATTCCGACAGCGCCAAGCCGCACACTGCAAGAACAATGGCCAGAAGTGACAAGCGCGCCGCCAGTGCTTCGCCACCGGGTGACTGCAGCGCACTGTAGATGGCCAACGGCAACGTGCGGGTCTCGCCCGGCACGTTTGATACAAACGTGATGATGGCGCCGAACTCGCCCAGACTTGCCGCAAAAGCCGTAATTAAGCCGGCGACGATGCCCGGTGCAATCAATGGCAGCGTGATGTTCGCGAAC
>CAYGSQ010000353.1:0-4566 GCA_964352435.1 uncultured Gammaproteobacteria bacterium
CTATTTGCCGTTACCCTATGCCGATGCCGGTGCACTGGCGGGCGCCGTGGGGGCTGCCGCGTAAGCGGCGGTACAATTACGATGACTGTTGCCCTCCATACGTCCGACAACGTGACAACATCGAGTGCAGCAAAGGACTCGATTCGTCATCCGGTCGCCACGTCTGCCGTAACCTGGAATGTGCTTGAAGCCGGCAACGGCCCGCCACTGTTGTTACTGCACGGGACGGGTTCATCGATTCACTCCTGGCGGGGACTGCTGCCGCAGCTGGCAACGCGCTTTCGCGTTATCGCTCCCGATTTGCCGGGCCACGGTGCGAGTGTTTTGCACGACGCAAGTGCCTTGTCATTACCCGGCATGGCGCGCGCGCTGGGTGCCTTGTTGCGCGACTTGTCACTCGACGACACGCCGCTGCCCGTTGTGGGCCATTCGGCTGGCGCGGCCCTTGCGGTGCGCGCACTGCTCGACCGAGAAATCAGGTGTGATCAAGTCGTCGCGATCAATGGCGCATTTCGACCGTTTGGTGGTGCTATTGGCCAGTTACTATCGCCATTAAGCAAAATCTTTGCGTCGAGCGACTGGCTGGCACGTAAAATCGCACGGCGCGCTCACGCTCCCAAGGCGGTTGAGCGTTTGCTTACAAGCACCGGGTCTACCGTCGACCCCACCTACATTGACGGATACCGAACACTATTCCAGTCGCCGACGCACGTCGCGGCGACCCTTGGAATGATGGCCAACTGGGATCTGTGGACACTGCAGCGACAGTGGTCGCAGGTGCCTGCACAGTTGGTTTTGCTGGCAGGTGAAAATGATCTGACCGTGCCTGCTGCACAGTCAGATGCTGTGGCGCGCATCGTGCCCAACGCGACCGTGATCCGCATGCCCGGGCTCGGTCATCTGGCGCATGAAGAGGCACCAGATGTCGTCGCGCAATCTATTTTTCGCCATGTCGGTTTAGACATTGGCGCAGTTTGAGGAAGGGACAGGCTTATGAAAGATCGAATCGAAACTGAAAAATCGTCGTACCACTCGGATATTGCCGCGTGTCGCGAAATGTTACGAGTGGGGTCGCATTCGTTTTTTGCCGCATCACTAATTTTGCCGCGTAACGTGCGCGAGCCCGCCTCGGCCCTCTATGCGTTTTGCCGTTTGGCCGATGATGCGGTCGACGACGGCGATGATCATCATCGAGCGATCGCCGAGCTGCACGAGCGGCTCGATCGAATTTATGACGGTCAACCTATGGCTTGTCCCGCGGATCGTGCATTGGCGCGAGTGGTGCGGGATTTTCGCATTCCTTACGTGCTGCCTGCGGCATTGATTGAAGGGTTTGAGTGGGACGTTGCCGGACGCAATTATGAGTCCATGTCCCAGGTGTACGACTACGCCGCCCGCGTGGCCGGCACGGTCGGTGCCATGATGACCATCCTGATGGGCGGCCGCGCTCCCGATGTGTTGGCCCGCGCGTGCGATCTTGGTGTCGCTATGCAGCTAACCAACATTTCCCGTGATGTCGGTGAGGACGCGCGCAACGGTCGCTTGTATTTGCCGCGTGATTTGTTGCGCGAGCAGGGCATAGACCCTGAAGCATTTTTGCGTCAGCCGGTGCACTCACCCGGTCTTGCCAACGTCATTCAACAAATGCTGGATGCAGCGGACGTGTTGTATCGCCGTTCGGCCGGCGGCATTGCGCAGCTACCGATGGCCTGTCGTCCAGGTATTAACGCGGCGCGCTGGATCTATTCAGATATTGGTCGCAAGCTTGAGTCGCTCGAGCTCGACTCTGTTACGCATCGTGCCGTGGTGAGTCGCAGTCGCAAAATGATGCGTCTGGCGCGTTCGCTGGCATCCACTGTCCGACCGCGTGCGCGCGACTATGCGCCACCATTAAAAGAAGTTGAGTTTCTGGTGGATGCGGCCTGCTAGCAATTGGCCGCAGGCGGGAGGCCGTGCGCCTACCGCCGTGTTCTGAACGGCAGTAGCCGTTGTACCCAAGGCTGGACGAACCGTTCCAGCGACAGGCTCTCGTGCATCGTCAATGCCGGACCGGCGTCAGGCGTGGCCACCACCGAGCGCGTATAAAACGGCGTGTCCTCCAGCGACCGCACCAAACGCGGTGCCGGGCCCGATGCAATCGGCCGCGTCATGCGCCACAAACCTTTCGGCAACTGTTGCACGGGCGGGAGCTCGCGTTTTTCGATTGTGCCGTCCGCATCGATGAGCAGGGCGAGCTCGCGTGTCTTTTGATCACAATCGCGGGTCTGGTAAGTGATGTGCGTGCCGTGGTGATCGTGCCGTCGGCTCCAGTGCCAGTCAGTAAAGCAGTCCTGCAGAGGCCGTGCGCCCGCATTGGTGTCGAAATAGCCCTGGCCGGTCCAGCGTAGCGACGGCGCACTCAGATCCAGCTCGACCTTGGCGCTTGGGGCAAACGGCCACCAGTGCTGCTGACCTGCTTCATGTAGCGTAAACGGGCCTTCGGTTCGGGACTTCGGTTCGACCCGGATATGTCCGCGTACGCGCCGCGGCAACGGCACAGCGCGCTCGTCGATCGCTATATGCAGCGCGTCGCCGTCGAAGTGCAGCTCACTCGAGCCCAGACGAAAGCGCCGGGCGTCGCGCTCGATCTGCGTGGCGTCGTATTCATTGAGTACCCAGCGCTGCTGCCCGCGCGAGTAGATCCCAACGTTCAGCGCACAGTATTGCTCGGGCTGCCCCAGCCCGTTGTTGATGGCGCGGAAGTAGTAGGGCGAAAACACGCTGCCCACAAAGGCAATGACCACCAGATGGTGCTGCCCGTCGCTGCTGGTGCCGTCGATGTACCACCATTGGTATCCGGTATCGGCAACCGGCTGGTTAAAGTCTGGGAATGACAGGTTTTGCATGATGTGAGTTTCGGATGATGCGTTGCCGCAATTTATAGGGGTAATGTGTGGTTGACGCTGCCGTCATGAAGTGTCTATGCTAGGTTACATTCAAAGTGACAATTATAATTTACACTTTAACGACAGTACCGCCAACAAAGGGGTTGGGACCATGGATCCGATAGCATTGATTGAACCGACCCTTGAGGCCGCGATTGCCGCAGGCGATCATCCAGACTGCCCGCCACGCTTTGCCGAATCCTTGCGTTACGCGGTTTTTCCAGGTGGTGCGCGGATCCGTCCCAAACTATCGCTGGCGGTGGCCAAGGCCTGCGCGACCGACGATCCAAAGTTGTCGTGTGCGGCTGCCGCGTCGGTCGAACTAATTCACTGTGCGTCGCTGGTACATGATGACTTGCCATGTTTTGACAATGCCGCGACGCGTCGTGGCAAGGCGTCTTTGCACGTTGCTTTCGAAGAACGCATTGCCGTTTTGTCTGGTGATGCGCTGATCGTGCTGGCGTTCGAAACGCTGGCGCGTGCGGCGGTCAATCGGCCTGAACGTCTCGGTGAGATGGTGCTTGCGCTGACGCGCGGCGTGGGTGCGCCGACGGGTATTGCTGCAGGTCAGGCCTGGGAGTGCGAATCCAGCCCCACACTGACGCGCTATCAAAGACAAAAAACGGGTGCGCTGTTTGTTGCAGCCACTCAACTGGGTGCTGCATCCGCGGGCGCGTCATGCGCGGAGTGGGCGGGACTCGGTCAAGGCCTCGGCGAGGCCTATCAGGTGGTCGACGATATTCTTGATGTCACCGCAGACCCTGATGAAATAGGCAAACCAGTCGGCCAGGACTCAGATCTGGTGCGGCCCAATTCGGTACTCGAGCGCGGTATGCGCGAATCTGAGCGTCACCTGGAAAACCTGTTGGCCGAAGCGGCTGCGTCTATTCCAGCGTGTCCCGGCGAGATTGAGTTGCGCGAGCAAATTCGTCTGGAGTCCGAGCACTTCATGGATCTGGCGTTGTTGCGTACCGCAGCAGCCTGAGCCTTTTCCCCGTTTCTATATTGCGTCGCCGGTTTCTGGCTACGCGTAATCGACTGTTGTCGAATGCGCGCTTCCGTTCATTGGCCAATCGGTTCTGGCCCGCGCGTTTAGCGGCGCGCTCGCAGGCGCGTGAGCTGTTTGATGTCATCGCCGGTTTCACCTATTCACAGGTCTTATTCGCGTGCGTAAAACTCGACGTGTTCGAGCGCCTCGCGCAACGCAATCTGTCGATCGAAGACTTTGCTGCAGATTCCAAGCTTGAGGTGTCCGCCTGGACCGAGCTTTTGCTGGCCGCTGAGTCTTTGCATCTGGTTGAGAGAATCGACGCGCGCGAATTTACGCTAGGTCGCCTTGGCGTGCTGATGGCGGCTGATCGTTCGCTCCAGGCCATGGTGCTGCATCACGAAAACCTCTATCGCGACATGGTAGATCCGGTCGCGCTTTTGAGTGGTGATCTGACGCATAGCGCGTTGGGCGAATACTGGCCGTATGCGACCAAAGACAACATCAGTGACGAGGCGGCCGCGCGCTATTCTGCGCTAATGGCGGCGTCCCAGCCCATGGTGGCTGAGCAGGTGTTAGGTGCTTTTGCCTTTGACAGCTATCGCAAGCTGTTCGACGGGGGCGGCGGGCGTGGTGCTTTTGTGACCCCTCATG
>CAYGSQ010000354.1:0-4549 GCA_964352435.1 uncultured Gammaproteobacteria bacterium
ACGACGCGCAAACTGACACCCAAACCAAAGCACGTATTCACGAGATGCTCGACTTTGTTGAGCGCACAACCACGTGGTACGAGCAAATGCGCAAAGTACCCAAGCCCGTCATTTTGAAACTGATGAAGCTGGGCGCCAAAATCGTCAAAGCGGTGCCGCGCTAGTTCGAATGGGATATCACCGAACCGCCGCTTGAAGAACGGTCGATAATGGATACCTGACCACCGTCGCGCAAGGTTTCTGCGCCGCGCACGACCACCTGATCACCCAGGCTAAGTTCGCCGCTTACCGCCACCTGATCTCCGAGGCTGTCGCCGGTCACGACGGCGATGCGTGTGGCTTTATTCTCGGCGTCGACACGAAACACGAATGCCCCCTCCCGTCGCAGGATCAACGCATCACGTGGCACGACCAGTGACGCGCTGGGGTTACGCATTGGCACACCAACACTCACCAGTTGACCTATATTCATGCGCGCAGCGGCATCGCCTACCGGGTCAACCCGCAGTTCGAACGTTTGGGCACGTGGGTCGATGGCCGGCACGATGCTGCGCACCTGCCCGCGCGCTTCACTTTCAAAACCGTACAGCGTCAGCGCATCACCAATGCCGACGCGTCCAGAAAACTGCAGTGGCACCAACACGCGCACTTCGAGGTTGCGCAGGTCGATAAACCGACCGAGCAGCGTACCGCGTGCAACGTCCTCACCACCGCGGCGTTCGCGCGCTGCCACAACGCCATCGAACGGCGCCAGCACGACGGCGCGTCCCAATTGCTGATCGATCTGGCGCATGCGCACCTGCGCAATCTTCAGGTCACTGGCGGCTACGTCACGGTCCGCAACCGTCTGGTCACGCACGGTGCCCGAAACGCTCGCAAGATTCCGTTGCCGCTCGACCTGTGCGGTCAGAAATTTCAGCTGCGTGCGCGCCCGCTGTGCCTGAGCTTCGAGCTCATCACGCTGCAAGGTCAATGGCCCAACATCGATGCGCGCCAATGCCTCGCCTTTGGCCACAACGGTGCCAGGCTCAACAACAAACTCCAGTTGACCGTCGACTCCTGCCGTAATTTGTATATCGTTGCGCGAAAACACGGTCCCGGCAATCGGCATTGTCGGCGTGATATTGCTTTCCTCAACCGGCGCGACCACGACGGCACTGGCGCCCCCTTGAGCGTACGAAAAACTTCCAGCAAGGCACAACAACAGTGTCATTGGCAGCACACGAATAGACATCATCAGACTCCCACCACGGGCGTCGACGCCAGTGGATTTGGTTCACGGGCGACCGAGCTTTGCCCTTCACCCAGTCGCAACATGCTGGGCAGCAACACCAGCGTAAAAAACAAACACACAAACATACCGCCGACAATGACGATGGCGAGTCCGCGATAGATATCCGAGCCAACACCGGGCATAAATGCGAGCGGTAACATGCCAAAAATGCTGGTCAGTGTGCTCATGTAAACCGGGCGCGCACGCACGCGCACGGCTTGGCGTACGGCTTCTTCGCGCGTTAGTCCGTCCTGCTCGCTGTCACGGGTCTGGCTGACCAGGAGGATCGCGTTGTTCACGACCAGACCCAGCAAAATAATGAAGCCGATCATCGTCAGCATGTCGAGCGACTGATAACTGAACACGTTCAACAAACTCAGTGCCGCAACGCCGCCAAATATCGCCAGCGGCATGACGCTAAGCACCAGCACGCTATCGCGGATCGATTTGAAGATGGCGGCCATGATCAGAAACAGAATAAGTACGGCGAGCAGGAAGTTGGTCAGCATATCGCGCAGAGCCTGATCAAGTTCATCGGCGCTGCCGCGGTATTTGATACTGGAACCCGGAGGCAAGGCGTCACGTAAGACCGGGCCAACGTCGTTTTGCAAAATACTCAGGGATTCTTCCAGCGTCATATTGTCTGGCGGTACCACCTGCAAACTGATGGTGCGCTGCCCGTCAAACCGGCGCAGGGACGTAGGGCCGACCGTGCGTTGAATATTGGCTAGCGCACCAATGGTCTGCACGCCGGCGCGCGGCGTGGTAATGGGCATTGCTGCGAGTTGCTCGGGCGTATCCCACTCCCCGGCGCGTAAGATGACGTTGTACCGTTCATTACCGTCAAAGTATTCATTAATAAACAGCCCGCCGGTCACCGCCCGCACGGCCCGCGCCAACTCGCTGCGATTGAGGCCAGCCTGCGTCAACAGCTGCTCATTGGGAATAACCTGCAGCTCCGGTTCGGACAGCGATAGTCCCGGGAAGGGCCGCGTGGTGGCACCCGGCATGACCTCGCTAATGCGCTCCATACCGGCCGCCGCGGCATCCATCAGCGCCGTCACATCGGCGCCTTGAATATCCACGCTGATCGATCGTCCACTGCCAAAGCCAACGCCGCCGAGCAAGGACGCACGGGACGCGTAGGGTTGCGTGTCGGGGATACCGCGCAGTAGCGGCCCACGCAGCAGCTCGACAAACTCCTCGGTATCTTCCGGGTCAAGTGGATACAGATACAGAATGTTGAAGGTGCTGAACATCGACAGGTTGTAGCCGCGAATGTGCGGCTCCACTTCGCGATCCATGTAGGGACGCAGACGTTCGACAATCTCCGCGGCAATTTCATTTTCGAACAGATCGTTGTTGACACCCGGCGGTACGCTGAATGCGACGTTAACCGCATCGGCCGCAGCCGACGGCAGAAAATCAGCCTTGGGTTTGAGCACGACGACCGCCGCAATGGGTACGATGGTGAGCAGTACGATCCACGACATGCGGCGTGGCGTATTGCTGGTCAGCCGCATCACGATATCCGTCACGCGATCCCAAACTCCGCTCATCGGGTCGTGGCTGGCCGTCTCATTGAGCCACAATTTGTTGGCGACAGGCACCACGGTCAAGGCAGTCACCATGGATGCGACAACAGCGATCGACAATGTCAGTGCCAAATCAGAAAACATCTGGCCCGCCTGTCCGTCCATAAAAAAGACCGGCAGGAAAATCGCGACGGTCGTGACCGTGGAGGCGAACAACGCACCTTTCACCTGATCTGCACCGCGCTGCACGGCCTCCGCGCGCGAGGCGCCCTGCTGACGAAAACGCACGATGTTCTCTTGCACAATAATCGCGGCATCAAGCACAAGGCCTACGGCAAACGCCAAACCCGCCAGCGAGATAACGTTGAGACTGATATCGAAAACGCGCAGCGCAATAAACGCGACCATCAGCGATACGGGTATCGACGCCGCAATCATCATGGTCGCCCGCGTATTACGCAGGAAGAGCCACAGAACGCCGACCGACAACAGTACTCCCAAACCAATGTTGTTTTTGACCAGTGCGATGGCGCGTCGAATGTAGATCGATGAGTCAAAGCTCAATTCCATGGTCAGCGCCACATCTTTCAATGCGCCAGCGTTAAGCTCGGCGATCGTGGCATTGACTTCGTCAAGGATGTCGACCGTGTTGCTGTCGTTGCTGCCCTCCAAGGCAATGTAGAACGACGGATAGCCGTTGCGCTTGTTGACGCCAAACGGGTCGGACAGCCGCTTTTCGACGGTCGCGATGTCGCGGATGCGGATCGGGCTGTTGCCACTGTGGTCGACAATCAGGTCGCCGACCTTGTCCAGATCGTCCTGGCCGATAAAACGCACCGTGTACTGGCGCCGGCCCACATCGGCAAACCCGCCCGACACGTCATTGGCCTGCGACACTGCGCCGACTATGCGATCGATCGTAATGCCAGCCGCCGCGGCCCGGTACGGGTCAAAGGTAATCCGCACTTCATAAGGCCGACGACCGGCCATATTGACCCGACTCACGCCGGCAATGCGTGCCAGACGGGGTTCGACCACATCGTCAAATACACGCACATATTCCGGCGACAACATCTCGCCGTTGTCGTTGCCTTTCGACGGATAGACCTGCAGCGTCGCGACATTGACGCCACCCTGCCCGCTTGCGACAAAGGGCTCTCCGGCATCGGCTGGCAGCGGCGGCGCCTGATTCACGTTATTGATGACATTGATCAGGGCCGCTTGCATGTCGGTACCAATGTCGAAGGTGAGCGTGGTCTGGCCAAACCCGCGGTTGATGTTGCTGGAAATCTCCTGCACACCGGGTGTACGCCGCAGGATGGTCTCCATCGGCTCAACGATGTAGGACTCCATTTCGGAGGGCGCTGCTTCGCGCCAGTTGTTGAAGACAGAGATTTGGGGCCGGGTCAGTTCGGGCAGCAGCTGCACGGGCCGCGACGCAATAGACATGAGGCCAAACAGCGTCAGGAGCGCGATCAGCACGAAGACCGCCGCAGGATTAAGTAGACTGACACGCGTCAGGTTCACAATCGGCTCCAACTTGCGGATAAAATGATCGTCATGAGCCGTGTCCTACGCCAAAATTAGGGAAAGTCAGGTGCTTCGTCCCCTGTTATTGCCTTTAGTTGCGTCCAAAGACCATCTGGTTTGAATTTTGTGCGACGAATGGTGCGCCGAGCGCGTTGAAACGAAGTGATACAACGGTGATCACGTTGTGAAGGTTTAATGGCATACTTCGTTC
>CAYGSQ010000355.1:0-4548 GCA_964352435.1 uncultured Gammaproteobacteria bacterium
CCATTAAGCGTGAACGTCTCAGCGCACACATTCGGCACCCCGGAAGGCCCCGGCGGATTGAAAAACAGCGTCCGGAACGTGCCCAGGTCAACAACGTTGACGACGCCGTCGCCATTGAGATCGGCGTTGGCATCGTCGGTGAAAAACACGGTGCGCAGAATGCCAAGATCGATCACGTTAACAATACAATCCTGATTCAGATCCGCGTCGCAAACATTACCCAGCCCGTCACCATCGGTATCGCGCTGATCGGTGTTGGACACGTCAACACAGTTGTCATTGGCGTCGGTAAAAGAATCGCCGTCCGTATCCGGGTCTCCAGCACGCCGTCCTTGCAATGCATCAAAATCCACGCTGGTAGCGGACACGAGACGTTCAATCGACGCATTCAGCGCAGCGGTCGAATCGGCGGCGGCGCCAGACGTCGTAAAGATAAATGCGACAATCGCGGCGACCGTGAGTGGGCAGTGATTCTTTTTCATGTTGATGCCTGTTCGTTACGGATTCGATTGAAGGGTGTAAACGTTAGCGTAGAATGCGTTGGTGGGGAAGCGAATCAAATTCGTCCGCCGTGCGTGGCGCAACGATGATTGCTGAGATTTAACGGACTGCCAGGTGCACGTGATGCTGCGAATTCCGCTCTTGATTCTTACACTGCTGATCGCTGGTTGTGCGCCGGCTGATACGTCCTCCGCGCCTGCAACAGATTCGTTGCCGAACGACTACACGGCCGATGCCCTGCTGGCGGCCGATTTGCCGCAAATAGCCCGGCAACTGGCGGCTGGCGACATCACGTCCGAGGCGCTGGTGCAGGCCTACCTTGATCGCATTGCCGCAATCGACCGTGCGGGCCCGACGCTGCAAAGCGTGTTGAGTATCAACCCAAATGCGTTGGAGGACGCTCGTGCCCGTGATCGTCAACGAGCGGCGGGTGAGCCTGTTGGCACACTGCACGGCGTTCCAATCCTGCTAAAAGACAACATCGAATCGCGGGATGAGTTGGCGACAACGGCAGGAGCGTTAGCATTGGCCGCAAACCTCACCGGTCGCGATTCTCCCTTGGTGCAGGGCTTGCGCGAAGCCGGCGCAATTATTCTCGGAAAAACAAACCTCAGCCAGTGGGCCAACTTCCGCTCCAACCAATCGGTCAGCGGATGGACCGCGCTCGGCGGTCAGGTACGCAACCCGCATATGCTCGACCGCAGCCCATGTGGTTCCAGTTCAGGCTCCGGGGCGGCGATTGCCGCATCGCTTGCCGCAGGTGCCGTAGGCACGGAAACCAACGGCTCGATTATTTGTCCAGCGCAGGTTAACGGCATTGTCGGTTTCAAACCGACGGTCGGTCTGGTATCGCAGAAGTACATCGTGCCGATTTCTTCGTCGCAGGACACCGCTGGCCCAATGACCAAAACGGTCACCGGCGCGGCGATGATGTTGCAGGCCATGGCGACCGGCGCCGGCCAGACCGACTATGTCGCGGCACTCGATGCGCAATCTTTGAGTGGCGCGCGGGTGGGCGTGCTGCGCTTCGCTGACGGAAGCAATGACGACATCATCAGCCACTTCGACGCGGCGTTGCTGGCGCTGCGTGATGCGGGGGCGACGCTGATTGAAATCACCGAGTCCAGGGATCGCGACGGCACCTACTGGGACGCCTCACGTGACGTGCTCTACTACGAATTTAAAGCGACCATTAACGCCTACCTCGCAGACGCCGCGCCGGCGGTTCAGACCCGTTCACTGGCGCAGCTCATTGAGTTCAACGAGGCGCATGCCGAGCGCGAGTTGGCGCTGTTTGGTCAGGACATCTTTGTGGCGGCAAACAAGCTTGGCGGGCTTGACGATCCGGTATATCTGGCGGCGCTCGACTATGCGCGGACGTTCGCGGGCAAGGACGGCATCGACGCGCTGCTGCGCGAGCACGACGTTGATGTATTGGTGTCGCCGTCCGGACCGGTTGCGTCGCGCATTGATCCTGTCAACGGCGACGTCTGGCCCAACTGGGCGGGGGCCGGCTGGATGGCGGCGGTCGCGGGGTATCCCCATGCGACGGTGCCAATGGGAACGGTGCACGGTGTGCCGATCGGTCTGTCGTTCCTGGCCGCACGCGATCAGGACGCGGCCGTACTCAGCTTTGCCTACGCTTACGAGCAGCGAACGCGTCTGCGCCAGGCACCGCAATATCACGACAGCGCGCTGGGTCGTCCCGAAATCAGCAAGGCGATGCGTCGGCCCTAGCCTGCATAATCCATGAACCATCGACTGCGGGCGCCGATGCACCGCCTGGCACAGGGCGTACTCCTTTTTGGGAGCTCAACGTACTGCGAGTACGCCGTCGCCCCCAAAAACTCCGTGCGCCCTGTGTCAGGCGGCACCTCGACACCCTCGTTGCGATGTTTCATGAATAATGCAGGCTAGCCTGCAAGTGTTTACGGGGATCACGGCAACACGTACTCTGGATTTTGCAATCAGGGATCAACATTCCCAAGCGCGAACGGACGCACTCATTAACAGTGCTGCGCCAAAGCCTGGTTTGAAGGAGAGCTATCGTGGGACTAACAACACATCGGGAAGGACACTGCCTGTGTGGCAAAGTAAAACTTGACGCACGTGAGGCCAGCAATGAGGTCGGTGCGTGTCACTGTGTCGATTGTCGGCGTTGGGGCGGTGGCCCATTCATCGAGCTTAATTGTGGCGCCGACGTGACCATCACCGGCGACGCCCACGTGACGCGCTACGCCTCGTCTGATTGGGCGGAGCGCGGCTTTTGTAGCGCATGCGGCACCCATCTTTTCTACTACCTCAAGGCGACCGGGCAGTACATGATTCCGGCTGGCGTGTTCACCACCGACAACCAGCTCAAGCTTGAGACACAGGTGTTTATCGACAGCAAACCGGGTTACTACCAGTTTGCCAATGAGACGCACAACATGACCGGCGCCGAATTGTTTGCCAAATTTGCGCCGCCTGAGTAGACGCCGCCAACCGTGTCGACACCAAACGACCGCCCGCGTGCGGTACTGACCCATCGCATAGCGACGGCTGCGGACAAGCCGGCGCTCATGGCGCTCATGGCAGCCGCAATCGAGCACAACATGCGCGACTTCCTGACGGCTGGGGAAATTGAAGCGGCGAAAGAGACCATGGGGGTCGATCGCACTTTGCTCGAAGACGGCACCTACTTTGCGATCGAGACGCAACATCAGGGCCACACGGTGCTCGTCGGTTGCGGTGGATGGGGCAAACGTAAAACGCTTTATGGCGGCGACCATACGGTCGGACGCGACGACAGCCTTAGTGACCCCGCCGTCGACGCGGCACGGATTCGGGCGATGTACACGCATCCGGACTGGGTGCGCCAGGGCGTTGGCAGCTTGTTACTGCGTCTCGGCGAAAATGCGGCCGCGGAGGCTGGCTTCAAGCGTATTGAGCTTGGCGCCACGGTGGCGGGTGAGCCACTGTATTTGAAGTGTGGCTATGTCGAGACCAGCCGGGAAACCCACATTGCAGGCAACGGTTCCGACAATATTGTGATCACGATGGTCAAGTCGCTATGACGTGACCGTGGCGCTAGAATAAGGCATGAAAGTAAAAACACTCTTTGCGAGCATGACGCTGATCATCGCTCTGCCGTTTGCCGCCGCGGGCCCTGATCGATTCCATACCGGTGCGCGTGTACCTGACTTTGGCAAAGTGGCGACGGTGCCAGCGGCACAGCCTTTGCCGGACAATGTGCATTTCAAGATCGCGTTCGATGTGGGCGAAGCGGCGCCCGATGGCGCCATCAACCGGTACATGGACAGCGCTGCCCGTCTCCTCAATATGCACCATGCGGCAGGCGTAGCGCCGGCGCGGTCGTCCGCGGCGATCGTGGTGCACGGCGCGGCGGCCATGGATCTGGTCAAGCGCGAGCGTTACGGCGGTGACAACCCGAACGCACCCTTGGTGGCGGCTCTGATCAAGGCGAACGTCAAAATCATCTTATGCGGGCAAACGGCCGCGTATCGCGACATCGACGCCGATGATCTGCTCGATGGTGTGAGCCTGAGTTTGTCCGCCATGACGGCGCATGCCCTGTTGCAGCAACAGGGCTATACGCTCAATCCGTTCTAGCGCGAGCGCTATTGTGCTTCGGGCCGGTCCTGGTTGCAGTCCCCACCCGATGGCGTATCGATGATCGACGCCGTGCCGTCCACGGTGTCAACGCGCCAGCAATCGCCGCCGGCACGTGCGGTGCCGTCAACGGTTTCGCCTGGTTGTGCAAACGAATGCCGAAATGCGGTGCCGTCCACCGTCTCGATGGACGCAGGTACCACTGTAGTCGCCCGCTCAACGCTGTGCGCTGTGCCGTCGACCGTTGTCGTGGGTGCGACATCGAGTGCCGTACCATCGACGGTCAGTGTGGGGCGTGCGGTGCCGTCGACCGTTTCAGTGCCGTCTGCCGACGCGGTGCCATCGACGGTTAGCACAGGCCGGGCCGTGCCATCCACCGAGGTGCTCGGATCGCCAACGATGACCTCACGATCCGGCCTCGTGCTCCCAGAGTGA
>CAYGSQ010000356.1:0-1235 GCA_964352435.1 uncultured Gammaproteobacteria bacterium
GCCTGTAGCAGGCGAGTAGGACAACGCGCCCGCCGGCGCCGCGCGCCTGCGCGCGAATGGCCGGGGACGTGCCTCGAGTTGTGTAATTTGATGCGTCAGTCGTGCGAAAGGTTGCAACGACTCACGGCTCAGCGGTCGCCCGCGGGCGTCAAAAACGGGGGCAAAACGCGCCCAACGCCCCGCCCACGCGGGTCTGAGCCGGTCTGCCAGCGGCCGTCCGCCTGACGCAGGATTTGCAGGTCACCGAACGGCCAGGCATGAGGTTCTAGCCGGTAACCGCGCCGCACCAGCTCGGCGTGTGTTTGATCGCCCAGCGGTAAGCCGGGGTTGTAGGTGATCAAATCCGGGGGGAGCAACTGGTGATGAAAGAGCGGCGTGGCGGCGGCCTGCGTGGGCGTCATGCCAAAGTCTTCCATGTTTATGATGGCCTGAAATACCGACGTGACGATGGTCGACCCACCCGGTGTGCCCAACACGGTGTCCACCGCGCCATTGCGCAGCACGATCGTCGGCGACATGGAGGACAGCATGCGCTTGCCTGGCTCGATCTTGTTCGCATCGCGGCCCACGACACCATAAAAATTTGGCACGCCCGGTTTGGCGCTGAAGTCGTCCATCTCGCTGTTGAGCAAAAACCCGGCGCCTTCGACCACCGCGCCGCTGCCAAGCCAGGTGTTCAGCGTGTAGGTATTGGAGACCGCGTTGCCATCCCGGTCGACAATCGAGAAATGCGTGGTGTGGCGTCCTTCAAGTCCGGGACGGGTGCTCTCGAGCGTTGAGATCTTCTGCGTATCGACCTCCCGCGCGCGGCGGCGAATGTAGTCGGGGTTGATGAGTTTGTCGATCGGCACAGCGTAAAAATCGGGGTCGCCAAAGTACTCGGCGCGATCGGCGAAAACCCGCTTTTCCATCTCGGCGACGAGATGGACGTATTGCGCGCTGTTGTGGGCCTCACCTTTGAAGTCGTCGGCCAGCGCGTCTTTCATGCCCAGAAGCTGCAGCACGGCAAAGCCACCGGAACTGGGCGGCGGTGCGCTGACAATGGTCATATCGCGCCACGTCGCGCGTAGCGGTTCACGCCACATCGCCTTGTAGCCGGCCAGATCGTCAACCGTGATCAGTCCGCCGTGCTTGCGCATGTCCTGCGCTATCAGCTGCGCTGTCGTGCCGGAGTAGAATCCCGCCGCGCCGTCACGCTGGATGCGCGCAAGCGTGTCCGCCAGTTCGCTCTGCAC
>CAYGSQ010000356.1:1245-2050 GCA_964352435.1 uncultured Gammaproteobacteria bacterium
AAAATTGGTGTGTCCGGCAAACCTCGGTAGCTTGTCGCGGATGCGCTGCGCGAGGGCGGCGTGGACGATGTGGCCCTGTCGGGCCAGCGTCAGGGCAGGCTGCACCAGCGTGGCCCACGGCAGGCTGCCAAAACGCCGATGTGCTTCGGCAAGGCCCGCGACCGTGCCCGGCACACCGGCGGCCAATCGGCCCACGAGGCTCAAGCGGTCGATCACATTGCCTTGTTCATCCAGAAACATGTCGCGCGTGGCGGCGGCCGGCGCCGTCTCGCGATAATCAAGAAAGTAGTCCTTGCCCGCATACCGGATCAGCATGAAACCGCCGCCGCCAATGTTGCCGGCTTCCGGGTAGGTCACGGCTAAAACCAGTGCGGTGGCGACCGCGGCGTCGACGGCATTGCCGCCACTTTCCAGAATCAGCTCCGTGACATCTGCGCCAAAGGCGTCGGGCATGGCAAAGGCCGCGCTGCCACACTGGCTCTGGCAGGGACCGGGCGCCGTGGTGGCGCAGCCGGCAAGGAGCACAACCACAGCGCAGATGAACGCGCGCCGTGGAGCATGAAAAATTATTTTCGACATGAGGTTCTCGCGGCTCGAATATACGGTCCGGCAAAGGTACCGTACCCAAATGGTCAGCGCATCCGGGTCGATTTCTCGTATACTGCGCCGACCTGCGATCACACAGACATCATCATGAGTAGCGCGCCCGACAACGACGCCAGCGAAAAGCTGGATTTTATCCGCCAGATCATTGCCGACGACCAGGCGGCCGGCAAGCACGACGGCGACGTTGTGACCCGTTTTC
>CAYGSQ010000356.1:2060-4547 GCA_964352435.1 uncultured Gammaproteobacteria bacterium
TTCTTGCACGTGGGGCACGCCAAGTCGATTTGCCTCAATTTTGGCGTGGCGCAGGAGTACGGCGGCAAGACCTTCCTGCGCTTTGACGACACCAACCCGATCAAGGAAGACGAGTCATTTGCGCGCGCCATCGAGCGCGATGTGCGCTGGTTGGGGTTCGATTGGGAAGATCGCCTGACCCATGCCTCCGACTATTTTGAGCGCCTGTACGACGACGCCGTCAAACTCATTGATCAGGGGCTGGCCTATGTTGATGGTTTGAGCGCGGATGAAATTCGCGAGTACCGCGGCACGCTGACCAAGCCTGGGCGCAACAGCCCGGATCGGGATCGCTCGGTGGACGAAAACCGCGATCTGTTTGCGCGCATGCGTGCGGGCGAGTTTGCCGATGGCAAGTATCTGCTGCGCGCACGCATCGACATGGCGTCACCTAACATGAATCTGCGCGACCCCGCGCTCTATCGTATTCGTCACGTCACGCATCAGCGCACCGGCGATAGCTGGTGTGTGTATCCGATGTATGACTACGCGCACACCATGTGTGACGCCTATGAGGGCATTACCCACTCACTGTGTACGCTCGAGTTTGAAGATCATCGTCCGCTGTATGATTGGTTCCTCGACCAGCTGAAGCCCGCCCGGCGTCCACGTCAGATCGAATTCTCGCGGCTGAACCTTGCCTACACGCTGACCAGCAAGCGCAAGCTCAGTGCGTTGGTCGACGAGGGCATTGTCACCGGCTGGAATGACCCGCGGATGGCAACGCTCGCCGGCATGCGTCGGCGCGGATATCCGCCCGCAGCCGTGCGTGACTTTGTGCATCGTGGTGGCGTCACCAAGAAATATTACGTCATGGAAATGGGCGTGCTGGAAAACAGCGTCCGCCAGACGCTGGGTGATCCGTCACCGCGCGTGATGGGCGTCCTCAACCCGCTGAAGGTCACATTGACCAACTATCCCGCAGATCAGACCGAAACGATGACGGCGCAAAACCACCCCGGTAACCCGGACATGGGTGAGCGTTCGCTGCCGTTTTCGCGCACGCTTTATGTGGAACATGACGACTTCATGGAAGAAGCACCGCGCAAATTTTTCCGGCTCAAGCCCGGTGGCGAAGTGCGTCTGCGTTACGCCTACATCATCCAGTGCAACGAAATTATCAAAGACGGCGACGGCAACGTGATCGAACTTCTGTGCACCTACGACGACACCACGCTTAGCGGCAGCGAAAACGCGGATCGTAAGGTCAAAGGCACCATTCACTGGGTGAGCGCTGCGCACGCAGTGGATGCGCCGGTGCGTGTGTATGACCGGCTGTTTTCCAACGCCGCGCCGGGGGCTGTGGAAGACTGGCATGAAGCGCTGAACACCGAATCACTGCATATTGCACGGGCGAAACTCGAGCCGTCACTGGCTGATCTGGCGCCGGGGACCGTCGTACAGTTTGAGCGCCTGGGTTATTTCACGGTCGATCCGGATAGCCCGGCCGACGCACGGGTTTTTCACCGCGTCGTGTCACTGCGCGATTCGTGGGCCAAGCAGGAAAAGCAGGCGCTCAGCGAACTCAACACTGAGGCCCACTAGCTCGCCCAGCCGCTCGCGCGTTTTACCGCATCGTGCCAGCGAGCCCGTAGCGCGTCGCGCGTCTTGCTGCTCATCGCCGGCGCGTAGCGTGCGGCGGCCTGCCATTGACGCGCAATGTCGTCCCGGTGTGACCAGAAACCGCAGGCAAGGCCCGCCAGATACGCGGCGCCCAGCGCGGTGGTTTCGGCGATTTGAGCGCGCACGACGTTGACGTTCAAAACGTCCGCCTGAAAGCGCATCATCAGTGCGTTGTGACTCGCACCGCCATCGACGCGCAGCTCACGCAATTCCATATTGGCATCGTCGAGCATGGCTTCGATCACATCCATGGACTGCAGCGCGATGCCCTCCAGGGCCGCGCGCGCGATGTGAGCGCGTGTCGTGCCGCGTGACATGCCGAGCAGTGTGCCCCGTGCATACGGATCCCAGTACGGTGCGCCAAGCCCGGTGAATGCCGGCACCATCATTACGCCGTCGGCGTCCGGTACTGTTGCGGCCAGCGCCTCAATCTCGTCCGCGCTTTCGATCATGCCCAACCCGTCGCGCAGCCACTGCACCGTGGCGCCGCCCATGAAAATGCTGCCCTCCAACGCGTAGGTCAGCGTGTTGTCCAGGCGCCAGGCGACCGTGGTCAGCAGCTTGTTGTTCGACGCAATGGCGGTCTCGCCCGTGTTCATCAACAAAAAACAGCCGGTGCCGTAGGTGTTTTTTGCCATGCCCGGCGTCCAGCAGGCCTGACCAAACAGGGCTGCTTGTTGATCCCCGGCAACGCCCCCAATTCTGATCGGTTTGCCGAACAGTGAGGTGTTGCCGAAGTCGCCGCTGGAGTCCAGAACCTCGGGCATCATTCAGCGCGGCACGTCCATCAGCGCCAGCAACTCCTCGGAAAACTCGCCCGTCTGA
>CAYGSQ010000357.1:0-4535 GCA_964352435.1 uncultured Gammaproteobacteria bacterium
ATCCCCGATACCGCGATCTGGGCGGGCGTGGTCTGCGACGTATACGTGCACGAGATGGCCGACGCCCCTGTCTGGTTGCGGAAGTTCGCGTTGTCGCGCGCCCACGCCCGGTAACAGTATTCGTCGTTGTTCTGCAATCCTGTGTCGGTATAGTTGCGACTTTCCTGCCAACCCGAATCCGTGCCACCCGTGCCGCCCGACGGGCTGCTGGTGTAATCGAGGTAGTACTGGATTGGACCGTGGATGTCGGTAGCAAAGCTTGCGGTCATGCCGAGCTGGTTCGTGGCGTTGTTGAGCGGCAGCGAAGAGAACGACATCGGGTTTGGATTCGGTGGGGTGTTGTCGACCGCGACGGTCAAACCGAGGTTCCAGTTGAAGTCGCCGTACTCCACGTTGTAGCTGTCGTGGCTGTGCTTGACGACAAAGTTGCTGGCGCCAATGGCCGTGGCCGGTGCGCGAATGCTGTAGTCAACCATTGTGGTGATTTCACCTGGCGCAACGGATCCAACGTTCTGCGTGTCCGTACCGCTGATGAGGGTGTAGCCTGCCGGTAATTCCAGATTGAACACGTTGTCATGGCTGGCAATCTCTGAGTCGTTGCGCAGCCAGAACGTGACTTCAAAGATCTCGTTGGGCTCCACTTCCGACGGCCATAAGGCAATACCCTGAAACAGTGTTGGGTGATCAACCCGCATGAAGTTGTCTTCGGTTGCCAGCGCATAGGGCTGTGTGGCGTCGCCATGCGCGAACGTCGTAGACCAGGCGTAGGCGTTGATGATGACGTCGGTATCACCGGCGCCTGCATTGATACGCACCTGATGGACGTTGTTGACAGCGTCCGTTTCAATGTCAATCAGTGAATTGTTCGATTCCCGATACAGGCGCAGGTTGACATCGACCAGCGAGAAAAAGTCGGCGGGCGTGCTGGCCGCAGCGTAGGTGGCTTCACGATTCCAGACCATCGTGGCACGGTCGCGGCCTTCGCCGGCACTGCCTTCATCACGCATACTGCCTTTGTAAAGCTGATACTCGCCTTCGGTGTTTCTCGGCGTTACCGAATCGCGGAAGACGTCAAAGCGGTGGAAGTAGGCGGCATAGGCATTCATCGCTCCCCAGCCAATTTGTGGGTCCCAGCCATCGGAATCATTTTCGATATTCATGCCCGGCAGGTTTTTCTGCGCCGTGTTGATCAACAGCGCCTTGAGTGACAACTCGTCAAACACCGCCGCATCCATCAGGTCCATGATGACGCCCAACACCATTGGTGCAGCCATGCTGGTACCGGTTTTGTTGACGTCGTCGGCGCCGGTTTCCCAATTATGATTGGGTGCACCGATGGTGGTGCCGGGTGCGGCCAGGTCGGGCTTTTTGCGGCCATTGGCCGTCGGCCCCACGGTGCTGCCGGCATTGATGATGTCGTCATTGCGCGATGACGTGCCGCGGTCGTTAAAGTTGGCCACGGTAATGCCGTTGTACGACACGGCGGGGTCGCTAAACAAAGTGTTGGACGGGCCGCTGTTACCGGCCGAGATCGTCACCGGCGTATCGGCGTAGGTAGAAATAACGGAATCCCAGAAGCGGCCGCCATCGGTATCGTCAAGGGTCGTGGCACCGCCGTAGCTCAGATTGAAGCCATCAACGTCGTCAAGAAAGTCACCGCCTTGCAACGAGTCCGTGTTGTTCAATGCGCGGTCGACAATATTGTACTTGTCAGACCAGAACATCGATGGAAGATTGGAGGTGTTGTTGAAACCCGCTTTCAGGTTGACCATTTTTTCAACGCCGTAGGCCATGCCCAGATTGTTCGGATAGTTGGCGCTGCCGTAGCTGCCCACAATGCCCGCGACGTGGGTGCCGTGACCCTGCAAATCGTCACAGGTGAACGCGTCGTTATAGCTCGTGGAGCCAAACGCAGCGACCAGATACCAGGTGCAAAAATTTTCGCGCAACGGTGTAGTTGAGTTGGCCATGCCAGGGTGACTTTGGTCGACACCGGAGTCAATAATCGCGGGATCGTAAATGCCGCCGGTCAGGTTCAAGTCCCACAGACCGGTCAGCGACGAGTCGGCTGGATCGACCATGGTTGAGCGATCGGCGTTGCTCAGATGGCCTTCCATCATGCTGTCTTCCACGACGCGCATCACGCCCGGGATTTTGCCGACCTGTTCGATCATGTCGGCGTCGATGGTGGCGATCACCATGTTGCCCGCGATGGTCGTAAATTCGACGTTGCCACCCAAAGCGACAATGTCTTCGATGACCGGTGCCTGCGAGTCTTCGACCAGGCTGCGAATTTGTGTGATGGCTTCGCGCTTGATGACATTCGACAGTGCTTCGTTCTGTTCTGCGACAGCCTTGAACTCGGCGCGCTCGCTGGCAGAAATGCGCGACATCACGTCGAAATTGTCCGCGTCGGTCTTGGCGTTGGGGTCGCGCTTGCTCGCTTGCGCGGCCAGTACGTTGACGCGCCGGGTTTCCAGCGCTTCGACTTCCGTCTCGTGCGCGGTCAGCACATCGCCAAACACCTGGGCGTGCGGCAGGAAATCCAGATGCAGGATGATACGCAGCGTTTCATCGGCGGCGACAGTGCGCGCCTTGGTGCTTAGAGCCGAATCCACGACCGGTAAGACTGCCATTGGTGAGGCGGCGGGTGGACTGCCATCTTCAGCAGTGCCAGCTTTTCTTTCAGCGTCGCGTTGCGCGCGGTATTCGGCGCTGCGGTCATCCAGAAAGCCGGTCAGCTCGCGCGGCGTTATGGCTTTCTTCGCTTGAATTTCGGCATGTGCCGCGGAGATGGTCGCATCAGGCGACGCGTTATTTGGCGCCGCATTGGCGATTTGAATCATGAACGGTTGCACAGCGATGAGCCACGCCATGCTAATGGCGATGGCCGTTTTTATCGTTTTCATTGGTTACCCTTAATATTTGATCAGGACCGCAAGCGCCGGCCCATTTTGTTGTCACGCTATTATCAAATGCGCCGCGTCCCCCCGGATTCCCTCACGCAGATTGAAAATACTGCAGGATTTATCGCCGCGAGGGCATCGCCTATTTGTGGGGGGGAGGGCAAATGGCTCGTTCGACTGGGTCTAATCACTTGATCCGCCTCACAAATTCTAAATAAATCCCGCGGTGATCTGAAAATCCCGGACTCACCTGCGTCCTGTACCTAGAGATGCCACTTCTTGCTACCTACAGACTGCAAAGGATTTACATAATGACGAGTCGACTCTTTACCACGATGCGCGCTGACGGGGTGCGGCGTGGATCCACGCGCGGGATTGCCACGGGCGGCCTGGCGCTGGCGGGACTGATTTTTGGCGGCCTTGCCGCGCCGACGGCTCACGCAGCCCTCGAAGTTTCCGCGACCACGGTCGCCAGCCCGGCGCGCCAGGCTGACTGGCTGCCCACACAATGGACCGTTAGCAACACCGATGCGTTTACCCGTTTCGGTGTGACGATGACGATGGAATTTCCCGCGGGCGTCAATCAGCTTTTCGACAGCCAGTTTTCCGGCGACTGTCCAAGCTCGGCATGCGAGACCGGCGAAACCGTCATCTGGACGCTGGGCAATATCCCGGCCAATAGCGCCGTGACGTTCAGCTGGGCACCCCGCGTGGCCAATGCGGCTGCGGATGGCAGCATCATCAGTTTTGTGCCCACCGTGATCGACGATTCGGAAGACGAGGCGACGACAACCCTCAATGTCGGCGTCAACGGCAGTAGCTTCTATGACCTGGCCGTGGGTGAATCCCACGATCCTGCGACCGCCGGTTCACTTTTGACCTACAAGCTGACGTTCGGCTACTTGCAGGACGTGGCAGCGGTGACGAATTCCACGCTGCGCTTTACGGTGCCCGCCAACGCGACCTTTGTGTCGGCGAGCGGCGGCGGCAGCAATGCGGGTGGCGTTGTGTCATGGCCGCTGGGTTTTCTAAGCCCGGGGCAAAGTGGTGAGCGCGAAGTGACGGTACAGCTCGACGGCGGCTTGACGGCCGGCCAAACCCTGCGTGGCGACGCTGAAATTTTCTCCGTCGCGGCGCCCGCGGACAATGCGGTGGCGACGGCCAGCACGGTGGTCGCGGCAACCAGTGGTTTGCAAATTGCGATCGAAGCCAACCCCAACCCTGCGCGTCCCGGCGAATTGCTCAATGTTGACCTCACGGTACGCAACACCGATCCGTTTACCCGCTTTGGCGTCGGCATGTCGGCTATCTGGCCGCAGGAGCTGGCGCAGTATTTCGAAACCGAGTTTGACGGCGACTGCCCGTCTTCGGCGTGTGAGGCTGGTGAGTTCCTTACGTTCTCGCTGGGCGATATCCCGGCCGGCGGCACGGTCACGACCAAGTTGCCGCCGCGCATCCTGGCCTCGGCACTGCCCGGCTCAATCATGACTCTGGACATGACGGCGACCGATGTTGCGGGACTGCAGGCGCGACAATCGGACAGCCTGCGCGTCGACAATGGCAATCTCTACGATCTGGCGATTGCCGAAGACAGCGACCCGGCTGTGGCGGGCGCGACGATGAACTATC
>CAYGSQ010000358.1:0-4535 GCA_964352435.1 uncultured Gammaproteobacteria bacterium
CATCACGGCTACGAAAAATCGCGTTCCCAGAATCCGACCCGCATCGCCTTCGAGCGCTGCATTGCAGACCTGGAAAACGCCAAGCATGGGTTTGCGTTTGCGTCCGGGATGGCCGCAACCAGCACCATTCTCGAATTGGTGGACAGTGGCGACCACGTGATTGCGATGGACGATTTGTATGGCGGTACGTTTCGTTTATTCGACAAGGTGCGCGAGCGTTCAGCAGGCCTTGAATTTAGTTTCGTCGATTTGTCCGACATCGACGCGGTGCGCGCGGCCATTCGCCCCAATACGCGCCTGCTGTGGCTCGAGCCGCCAACCAATCCAATGCTCAAGATTGCCGATCTGGCGAAGCTTGCGGCGCTGGCTAAGGAACACAATTTGATCAGCGTTGCGGACAATACGTTTGCGACGCCATTCAATCAGCAGCCGCTCAATTTTGGCATTGATATCGTCATGCACTCCGCGACCAAATACCTCAATGGTCACTCCGATATGATTGGCGGTGTCGCGGCAACGGCGGATGAAGATCTGGGCGCACGCCTCGCGTTTTTGCAAAACTCTTGCGGCGCGATTTTGGGGCCCTTCGACAGCTTTTTGGTGTTGCGCGGACTCAAGACGCTTGCTCTGCGTATGCAGCGACACAACGAGAATGGCCAGGCACTTGCCGAGTGGCTGACCGGGCGGTCAGGGATCGAGCGTGTGATTTATCCCGGTTTGGACAGCCACCCGCAGTACGATCTCGCGCACGCCCAGATGGCGGGGTTTACCGGCATGGTGACGGCCGTTGTGCGCGGCGGCGAGGCGGGCGCTTCGAAGTTTCTGCAACGACTAAAAGTATTTGCGCTCGCCGAGAGCCTGGGCGGCGTCGAATCAATGATCAATCACCCGGCGATCATGACGCACGCTTCAGTGCCGGTCGAAAAACGCACGGCTCTGGGTATGGGCGGTGACCTGGTGCGATTCTCTGTTGGGATCGAAGAGTTGGACGATTTGAAACGCGATGTTGAGCAGGCGCTGGCGTAACGTTTACAGTCGCAGTGCCGCAGCGCGTGCCTCGCGGGCCGTTGGCGTGCCGCCGAGAAAGTGCAGCAGCAACGGCATCGCAGCAGCCCAGGTCAGTGCAATGATCGCCAGCACAAAAGGGGTTGGCGCGACGAACGTAATCAGCTCAAGGCGCACGCCGGCCAGATAGGCCATGGGTCCGCCAATGGCGCCCAGTACGGCCCCAAGTACGGGGCGATCTTGCAACCAGGAGAGCCCGTGCTCAACAACCAAAGCAAAGTTTACCCACAGCAACGCCATCCAGTACGGCGCCGGGGCGCCGGTGGTCGCGTTAAAGCTCAGCAGCTCTGCCAGGACATACGCGTTGTCGACGGCGTATCCCAGCAACCCGACGATGATCGTTGGGACCAGCAGTGCGCGGCGTCGCCGAACCAGAACTTCGTAAGCTGTAAATGCGGAGATGGCGAGCAAACCGATCCACTCCATCGACCAGACGGCACCGAACACGATGCACAACCAGCTGAGCTTGAAAGCAACAAGAGTGTAGATGGATTTCATGGGCGCGATTCCTGTTCGAACAACTTCATTCCCCGTACGGCTTGTAAGCCTACACGGATCGTAGATGATGAGCACGAAAGGAACCGGCATACCGCCGTATCCACTTGTTTCATTGTGTATCTGATGCAATACAAACGCTGTACAAGTCAAGCGGTGGCGCTAGTATGAGCCGCGTGACTAACGTACTTATAATTGACGATGATCGACGGCACACCGACTTGCTGAAGGCTTATCTGGCGCGTTTCGAAATACGCGCAGCCAGCGCGGCCGAGGGCGTTGAGGGGCTGCGCAAGCTGCGTGACCTGGAACCTGAGCTGGTGATTCTCGACGTCATGTTGCCGGGCAAAGACGGCTTCGAATTGTGTCGCACCATTCGGCGCGAGAGCGCTGTGCCAATCATTATGTTGACTGCGCGCGGCGAAGTGACCGACCGCATTGTCGGACTTGAGATCGGTGCGGACGACTATCTTGGCAAACCGTTTGAGCCGCGCGAGTTAGTCGCACGTATTCAAACAATTTTGCGTCGTACGACTGACATTCAGCCCGCGCGTGAAGAAGGCGAGTTGGCGTTTGGCGATCTGCACATCGACACCAAAGCGCGCACGGTCACACTCGCCGGCACGGTCGTGCCGCTGACCACAATGGAATACGAACTCCTTTCGTTCCTTGCCAGTAATCCCGGCCGCAAGCTTTCACGTGACGAAATTTTGGGCAAGCTGCGTGGCATCGATACAGAGATTTTTACCCGGTCCGTCGACATCATGGTTAGTCGTTTGCGCAACAAACTCGGCGATACCACCAAGCCGCCACGCTACATCCAGACAGTGTGGGGTTTGGGCTATTGTTTTGTTGGCCACGCGCAAAGCGAAGTGGTGAATGAACAAGGCAATGACGCGCCGGCCTGATCCGCAATGAGCGCAACCCGTTCGCTGTGGTTTCGCTTGCTGGCGATCTTCGTGGTACTCGCTACCGCCTTCATCTATGGCGTCACGCTGGCACTGAGCTACATTTACAGCTCGGACGACATGCGCGAACTGGTCAGCTCGCATCTGTCTTTGCATGTCGACTACGTGCTGGATGATATTGGCGATCCACCCAAAATAGAGCAGGCTCAGGCAATTGTTGATCGCGTCCCGGTCGACATCCGTCTGGTCGGTCCGGACCTGAACTGGACCTCCGATGAGCGATTTCCGCAACTCGATGCAGTGCGTTTCGGCGACAGCCAATTCTTTGGCGAAAACAATGCCTGGCTGGCTGGATTGCAGGACGTGGAGTTTGCGCGTTCGGACGAACACGGGTTTTTGAAAATTCAGCGCGGCGACTACGCCATTGTTGTGTCAACGCCCAAAATGGGTGACACCCGAACCAAAGTGGACGTGCGCCTGGTCATTACCGCCTTTGGCCTTTTGAGCCTGCTGCTCGGTTATCTCTGCGTGCGGTGGCTATTCCGTCCCGTGGCCGCGATTCGCGAGGGTACGGCACGTATCGGACACGGCGATTTCAGTCACCGCATCACGCACGTGCGACAGGATGAACTGGGCGATCTCGCCTCAGATGTGAATGCCATGGCCAGTGAAGTGGAGGCCATGCTGGACGCCAAACGCGCGTTGCTAATTGGTATTAGTCACGAACTTCGTAGCCCGCTGTCGCGTCTCAAGCTTGCCAGTGAGTTTCTGGACGACGGCACGCATCGCAATGAGCTGCGTGACGAAGTGTCGCAGATGGAATCGATCATTGATGCACTGATGGTCGCTGAAACACTGCACTCCCGTCATTCCGCGCTACATCGCGAACCGGTCGATGTGCCCGATCTACTTCAGGATCTGATCGATCAATATTTTGCAGCACAAAAATCGCAAATCAATCTGACGAGTCTATCCCAGCCGTTGGTGGTTAATGTGGACCCCGGGCGCGTGCTATTGCTCATGAAGAACCTGATTGGCAATGCGCTGCGCTACGGTGCTGCCGACGGTTCAACCCTCGAGGTCAAGGCGCAGCGCGAACATGACACGCTGGTTTTGTCGGTGACCGATCAGGGTCCGGGTCTGACGGATGCGCAGAAGGCGCATTTTGGTGAAGCGTTTTATCGCAATGAGTCCGCGCGGGATCGCGCGTCTGGCGGCACGGGGCTTGGCCTGTATTTGTCGAAGATGATCTGTGTGGCCCATGGCGGCACACTGGAATTTGATCCCGACTATCATGACGGCGCCAGGCTGGTTGCCCGCCTGGCGCTGTCCGCATAAGCGCAGCGTCCGTGCTGCGCTACTGCTCAATTCAGAGCTGTGGGTGGATCACAATATCGATGCGACGGTTCTTGGTACGACCTTCGTTCGTTTCATTGTTTGCGATCGGACGCGTTTCGCCGTAACCCGTTGCGGTGACCTGCGAGCTGGTCAGTCCCATGCTACCGAGCATGAAGGACTTGACTGCGTCGGCGCGCTCGGTTGACAGCACAACGTTGGTTTCGTCGCGGCCGAACGAGTCGGTGTGACCTTCCACCTCAATCGTCTTTTGATCAAACTGACCGATGGCGTCTTCTACTTTCTTGAGCAACGCAAACTTGTCGGACTCAATGTCCGCTTTGCCACTGTCGAAGGTCAAGCCCACGAGACGGAGGATGACGTCGTTGCCGCTGCGCAGGACGACGGCTTCATCACGGCTGAACATACGTTCGATGGTCGAGAACTTGGCTTTGACGCGGGCCTGTTGATCAAGCTGGGCTGCCAGTGCCAGGCGCTCTTGCGAGGCGCCACCCAAACGATCTTCCAGCGTTGCAATCTGCGCTTCCATGTCACGAATCTGCGCTTTGCGTTCGGCCAGGTCCTGGCCCTGCACACGTGCCGTTTCCAGTAATTCTTCGACCCGGGTAACCAACTGGCCGGTGGCTTCTTCGTAGCCTTCGTCAAAATAGACCGGAATGTCGAGGGTTGCACCAATGCGGCGCACCGGCGTTTGCCAATCGAGTACAAATG
>CAYGSQ010000359.1:0-4507 GCA_964352435.1 uncultured Gammaproteobacteria bacterium
GGGCCGGGTCGTAAACAATACCTTCAACCGTTTCCATGACGCGATACGTGTCGAGACTGAACCCGTTGCTGGTGCGGGTGATGCGCGCGTCCAGGATGTTCAATCCAAGTTCTTCCAGCACCGCCGTCGCGCGACCGAATCCGAAATCAGACTCCGGTGCATACCACAACAGCAGCATGACACCGCGGTTGCCGGTGGGCTTGAGTGCGACCAGCGACTGGGCGGGGTCGGTCAGGCCACTGAGATGTTCCGTATGCCAGGCAATTTCGGTGGCCACATGCTGCAAAAAGTAGTCGTCGCCCAGATCTTGCCAGGTGCCTTGCCAGAGCGTTGGGTCGATCCCGCTGTCGTTGAGCAAAGACGCAGCGTCCGCCCGGTTCTCGGCGACCAGTTCGCTGCGGCTGATCGGATTGGCCAGGCCGCGGTTCAGCGCCCGTCGTGTTTGCCGATAAAGCCGCTCGAACAGCTGCGCCTTCCATGAGTTGAACAGCTTGGGGTTGGTGGCGCGCACGTCCGCGACGGTGAGCAAATAAAGCGCATCGAGATGCAGTTGATCGCCCACCAGAGCCGCAAACTCGTTAATGACCTGAGGGTCGTTGACGTCCTTTTTTTGCGCTGTGATGGACAGGTCCAGGTGGTGGCGCACCAGCCAGCCGACCAGGCGCGCATCATAGGCGCTCATGTCGTGCTGCTGGCAAAACGCCACCGCGTCGCGTTCGCCAAGTTCAGAGTGGTCGCCACCGCGCCCTTTGGCAATGTCGTGAAACAGTCCGGCCAGATAAACGATCAGGGGCTTCGGCAGGTTTTGCATAACCTGCGAGCAGTAGGGATATTCCTTGTCGAATCGTGACAGGGCAAATCGCCGCAAGTTGCTGACGACGAAAAGCGTATGTGCATCGACGGTGTAGGCGTGAAACAGGTCATATTGCATGCGCCCGACGATACGGTCGAACGCTGGAATGTATTGCCCCAAAACGCCGTAGCGATTCATGCGCCGTAGTTCATGCGTGACGCCTTCCTGAGCATCCATGATGCGCAAAAAGATAGCCTTGTTGTCGGGATTGTCGCGGAAGCTCTGATCGATCAAGTGTCGGCTGCGGCGGATGGCGCGAATCGTTTGCGCGGTCACACCATTGATGCGGTCGTCGCGTTGCACGTGGAAAAACACTTCGAGCATTGCGCCCGGTTCACGGTCGAACAAATCGTCGTCGTGCAGTGCGATGTTGCCGTTGATTATTTTGAAGCGCTCGTTCAGGTCGATCGTATTGGCGTCATCGCGCAGGATCGCTTCTTCGAACAGTTGCAGCAGCATTTCATTCATGCGCGAAAGCTTGAGTACAGAGCGATAATAGCGCTGCATCATTTGCTCGACGGCAAGAGTATGTGGCGCGTCGCGATAGCCCAGTTGTTGTGCCAGAACAATCTGGTGGTCGAACAGCAGTCGATCTTCGCGCCTGCCTGTCAGTAAGTGCAGCGCATAGCGAAGTTTCCACAGAAACTCGCGTCCCTCGTACAGACCCTCGTATTCCGCCTGGGTCAGAAAACCCTTGTCGACCAGATCCTCAAGCGTTTCTGCGTCGAAGTGGCGTTTTGCGACCCAGCCAACCATTTGAATATCGCGCAAGCCGCCGGGGCTGCCCTTAATGTTTGGCTCGAGGTTGTAGCCGGTGTCGTGATAGCGCTCGTGACGTGCTCTTTGTTCGGCAAGTTTGGCCGCGAAAAAATCACGCGACGGCCAGATATTATCGCGACTGATCGCGTCGCGCATGGCGTCGAACAAGGGCTCGTCGCCACACAACAAGCGTGATTCCATCAGGCTGGTGACCACCGTGACGTCCGCGATGCTCTCGTCGACGCAATCGCCAACCGTACGCACGCTGTGGCCAACCTCCAGGCCAATGTCCCACAGCAGTGTGAAAAAATTACTGACGCTGACCCGCAGTTGCTCACTGGGATCGCCGTCGCCGCGCAAAACCATGACGTCGATATCCGAGCCTGGATGCAGTTGGCCGCGACCAAAACCGCCGACTGCCACCAGGGCCAGCGTGGCAAGACCATCATGGACACAGTGTTGCCAGGCACGGGTTACCACACCGTCGACGAGTTGCGCGCGCGCGATGACCAGCTCGGTGACGTTGACGCCGTTAGCAAACGCATCGCTTTGGCGCTGTCCGCCGTCTTCGAGCGCGCGTTTAAAGCACGTTATCGCGTTTTGTTTGGCGGCCAGATCGCGGTCGAGTTGCGCTAACTCGGGGTGGTTTGGGTCACATGACACCAGAGGCGCCCAGGGTCATAACTTCGAAGCCATCAGCGGTCACGAGCACCGTGTGTTCCCACTGCGCGGACAACGAGTGGTCTTTGGTGACGACGGTCCAGCCGTCGCGCAGGGGCGGTTTGACGTGGGGACGGCCGGCGTTGACCATCGGTTCGACCGTAATGGTCATGCCTTCTTCGAGCACAAAACCCGTGCCCGGCGAGCCGTAATGCAGTACCTGCGGGTCTTCATGGAAGATTTCGCCGATACCGTGACCACAGTATTCGCGCACAACCGAGTAGCCGGCGTCTTCAACGTGGGTCTGGATGATGTGGCCAATATCGCCAAGCGTGGTGCCCGGACGAATCAGCTCGATGCCCTTGCACATGGCTTCATGCGCAATGCGCGCGAGACGTTGCCCGATGACCGTCGGTTTGCCGACGTGGAACATGCGGCTGGTATCGCCATGGAAGCCGTCCTTGATCACCGTGATGTCAATATTGATAATATCTTGATTTTTAAGCTTTTTTGTACCCGGTATGCCGTGGCAAACCACGTGGTTTACCGATGTGCAGATCGATTTGGGAAAGCCCTTGTAGTTGAGCGGGGCAGGGATCGCTGCCAGGTCCTCAACGATGAACTTATGACAAATGTCGTTGAGTTCGTCAGTGGTAATGCCCGGTTTTACGTGCTCGCCGATCATGTCGAGCACGCTCCCGGCCAGACTTCCTGCGACGCGCATCTTTTGCTGTTGCTCTTCGTTCTTGATGGTCACGGCCATGGATAGGTGCTCTTTTGGTGTCGATGGTTTGTTGCGGCAAGCCGGATATGGTATAAAGCCGCCGCTTTTTTAGCAATAAATCCACACACATGTCGACACGTCGGACGGGGTGCCAAACGCTTGGGCGGGAGGTTGTCAGATGGGGCATGTGGAGGCTCAACCCAACAGGAGAAAACCTATGAGCGACGTATCAATGCGTCAGATGCTGGAAGCGGGCGTCCATTTTGGACACCAGACCCGTTTCTGGGACCCGAAAATGGCCCCTTTCATCTTCGGACAACGCAATAAAATTCACATTATCAACCTCGAAAAGAGCCTGCCGCTCTTCATTGAGGCCGCTGGTTTCGTCAAACACATCGTCGCCGAAGGCGGCAGCGTGATGTTTGTTGGCACCAAACGCGCAGCGCGTGACGCTGTGTCAACGTCGGCGGAACGTTGCGGTATGCCGCACGTCAGCCATCGCTGGCTCGGTGGCATGCTCACCAACTTCAAGACCGTGCGTCAGTCGATCAAGCGCTTGAAAGATCTCGAGCAGATGAAAGCCGACGGTGGTTTTGAACGCGTCAACAAGAAAGAGGCCCTGGGCCTGTCGCGCGAGATCATCAAGCTCGACCGAACGCTCGGCGGCATTAAAGATATGCCATCTTTGCCGGACGCACTGTTCGTCGTTGACGTGATGCACGAGAAAATCGCGATCCACGAAGCGAACAAGCTGGGCATCCCGGTGATTGCCGTGGTGGATACCAACAGCTCGCCTGAGCCTGTCGACTACGTCATTCCAGGTAATGACGATGCGATGAGCGCAATCGGTCTGTACACGAACGTGATCGCTGACGCCGTGCTGGAAGGCAAGGCATCGGCACCGGCTGTACCTGTGGGCGACGACGACTTTGTCGAACTTGACGCGGACGGCAAGCCACGCAAACGGTCAGCGCAAAAGCCTGCGGCCAAGAAGAAGGTCGCACGCAAAGCTGCACCGAAGGCGGAGGCTAAGCCTGCCGACGACGCGCCAGCTGTACCAGAAGCTGCCAAAGCCGAACCAGAAGCAGCTGCCGCTGCGGATGCGCCAGCCGCGGACGCCGATGCGAAGCCTGAAGCTTAAGCTTACAAACCAACATCACATTTAAGAGGAATCCCCATGTCCGTTACTGCTGCCATGGTTAAAACGCTGCGCGAGCGTACCGGCGCTGGCATGATGGAGTGCAAACGCGCTCTGGTTGCCGCCGCAGGCGACATCGATGCTGCCGCCGAGCAGATGCGTAAGAGTGGCCAGGCCAAAGCCGACAAAAAAGCCGGTCGCGTTGCGGCCGAAGGCGTTGTCATCATCAAGCACGCCGACGACGGTTCGCGCGGCGTGATCGTTGAGATCAACTCTGAGACTGACTTCGTCGCCAAGGATGAAAACTTCCTGGCGTTTGCGAATACGGCCGCCGATAAGGTCCTGGAATCGGCACCTGCCGACGTCGAAGGGC
>CAYGSQ010000360.1:0-4499 GCA_964352435.1 uncultured Gammaproteobacteria bacterium
CCACCAAAGAAGCAGAAATTCAGAATTTGAAGGCGAAACTTGACGCTCGTGAACTGCAGCAGAAACTCGCTATTGCCGAAGCGGTCAGCGCCATTGAACAAGAACGGAATGATCTGAAAACTGGACTTAAGCAAGCTGAACTTGAAAAGCAGCTTGCGGAAAAATCGTTAAAGGACAAGTACGAAACCCAGATCAAGGATCGTGACGATGCGATCGAGCGTCTGCGGGACCTGAAGGCGCGACTGTCGACCAAGATGGTCGGCGAAACCCTTGAGCAACATTGTGAAACCGAGTTCAACCGTATTCGGTCTACCGCGTTTCCGACCGCCTATTTCGAAAAGGACAACGACGCGAGCTCTGGCAGCAAGGGCGACTACATCTTCCGTGATCTGGACGGCGCAGGCACCGAGATTGTCTCGATAATGTTCGAGATGAAAAACGAAAGCGATATGACAGCAACAAAGAAAAGGAACGAAGACTTTCTAAAAGAGCTCGACAAGGACCGCAGGGAAAAAGATTGTGAATACGCCATACTGGTATCGCTGCTCGAGCCCGACAGCGAGCTTTACAACTCTGGAATCGTCGACGTGTTCCATCGATACCCAAAAATGTACATCATTCGACCGCAGTTCTTCCTGCCGATCATTACGCTGCTGCGCAACGCTGCGCTAAAATCACTGGAGTACAAAACGGAGCTTGCGCTGGTCAAAGCACAGAGTGCCGATATCACCAATTTTGAAACCGATCTCGACACTTTCAAGACGGCGTTTGCCAAAAACTACGACCTGGCGTCCAGAAAATTCCAAACGGCGATTGATGAAATCGACAAGTCGATTGATCACCTGCAAAAAACCAAAGACGCGTTGCTCGGAACCGACCGCAATCTGCGTTTAGCCAATAACAAAGCGCAAGATGTCACGATCAAGAAACTGACACGACGCAATCCTACGATGGCCGCCAAATTCGACGAGTTAAAGTCTCAAGACCCCTCTGATGGCGATTAGTGCACTCCGCAATCCCACCAATTCACAGCAAATTACCTTCAGCTCGGGCAGTAAGAGGCTTGCCCGCTCCGTAGTGTCGTTCATCCCCGTCAAAACGACTCAAACCCCTGCTCGCCCAGCAAGTTCGGCGCATAGTAGAGTTTGTCGTTCTTAATCACTTGCCTGACTTTGTACAGAACCGTTAAGTCCTCGATCGGGTTACCTTCGACCAAATACATGTGCGCATCCTTGCCCACCTCAATCGACCCAAGCCTTGCGTCCTGGCGCAAGTGCCGCGCCGGCTCAATGGTTGCCAGTTGCAGCACTTCATTCGCCGCGATTCCGGCCTCTGCGTAATACAAGAGCTCACGGATTAACGTAAACCCCGGCAACATGTTGTCGGTACCCGGTAGCAGTCGCACGCCCTTCTCATGCAACAGCCGCGTCAACTCAAGCGAGGTCTTTGCAGCGTCGGCAAATGCCGTTTCCTTGCCATCGTTATACGAGGCCGACGCGATCGTGTTGCGCCGGATATTGGCTGGCAAATGATCTGCGATGTCGCGAAAAACCGGCGACACCTTGCCCGGCTCGTTCAGGAACATGTTCATGAAAATATTGAGCGTTGGGTCCAACGCGATACTCTGGTCGCGCATCTGGGCCACAAAACTCTGCACAGCGTCGGACGTAAGATCAATCTTGCCCGCTTGCTCACCAGGTACTTTAAAACGCACGGGCGTGCGCGTATCAAGCTCACGGCCACCCAGGAAGTTGAGCAGTACCATATTGATATGCGTAATCTCGTCATAACCGGCATCGATCGCCTGTTGAGCATCCATAAATGCCGGGACATGACCTTGGACCGACATGCCGCGCGCATGCGCGGCTTGAGCTAGCGGTGCGACCCACTCAGGTTCGATGGAGCTATACAGTTTGATACCCACGTAGCCATGCTGGGCATAGAAGGCCACGTGCTCTTGTGCATCCTGCAATGAATCGGCAAGGCGCCCGGTCGGTGCCGCGAACTCACCGCGTTTGTCCACAAACCCCAGCGTATAAATATCGGGACCGGCTATAAAGCCACGTCCGACATCACGCGCCAGTTTCAGCGTTAGGTCATGATCATTCGCCATGTCGCGAACGTTGGTGACGCCCGACGCGAGATAGTTGATGTACGAGCCGATGTTGACGTGACCGTGCATATCCCACAGCGTTGGCAGCAATGTGTGCCCCTGCCCTTCGATAACCTGAGCGCCCTGCGGCACATCAACCGGCTCAAAGTATATGGCGGTAATCTTGCCGTCGAAGACCATGACAGTCGCGGGCTCCGTCAAAGCACCCGCCAGGCTATCGAAGATGCGCGCACCGCGGATAACAAGTAGTTGATCGAGAGCCTGTGTTTGACGCTTGCTTAGGGCGGCATAAAACTCGTCGTTGGCTTTTTCCTGGCGGGCCTTGAGCGTGTTGATGTGCTGTTCGTAGCCGGCACGCACTATGCCAAACCAACCGTAGTCCATGCCAAAAAGCTGTTGCTGGTCATCGAGCCATACATGCGTCGGGCTGTCGCCCAAACCGCTTATGCCATACAGCGTAATGTGTGTTTTACGCGCCGCATCCACAAGCGTGGTGTCATCGAGCACCGCGATACTTGCGCGTCCGATGGGCAACAAGTCAATCGACTGCTCATCGGCCGCCAGGGCGGCGCGTGCCAACATTGCAAGCACCTCGGGTGGCGCGTTGTTTGGAAAAAAGAACGCCGGACCCTCAAGGTTCGTTTCGCCCTGTTCAATTGCTGACTTCCAGGACGCGCGTTTGCCTCGCAGATTAAACGTCTCGTCAACATCGCCTTTTTGATAGTTCTGACCGGTGATGGCGATTCGCGTGGGCACGCCGTCGTCATCCAGCCCCACTCTCGTTAGCGTATCGGGCCCACGACCGCGGTCACTGAAGTTAAACGTGATCTCCACAGCGCCATTGCCCGCGATCGTCGTGGTCTGCGCGCCGGACGGCTTCCCAACGGTCAGCCACGTGTACTCAAGCACCTTCGACTGTTGTGCCTGGGCCGCAGCGCACAGGACCAGAATTATCAGCGCCAACCATAACTTCATAATGTTTGTCTCCGGTATAGATCACGGGTCGCGTGCCCACAGGCACGCACAGCCCAAAACTTGGGCCCAAGCTTACCGGCAATGGACACCCCTCGTCACTGGCAGTGCCCGATTGTGTGCAACGCAAATATCAGGCAGGCTGTGCCACGTCCTGTTCCGCACCCGATCGCCCATGAAATTTACTGCTCTTGTCTGCGCCATTTGCGTCTCGCTTGGCGGCTTTGTCTTCGGATTTGATGCCTCGGTCATCTCCGGCGTCGTAGGATTCGTCGCCGCCGAATTTCAGCTCAACGACTGGCAAACCGGATTTGTCGTCAGCTCCCCCACCCTTGGCGCCATCATTGCGTCTTTGGTTGCTGGCGCCATGGCAGACCAGATTGGGCGTAAGAAGGTCCTGCTAATCATTGCGTTTATGTATCTGGTGTCGGCATTCGCATCCGCACTGGCGCCAAGCTATGAAGTGCTGGTGGCGGCACGCTTTATTGGCGGCATGGCGTTCGCATCGCTGATCATTGCCCCCATCTACATCGCTGAAATTGCGCCATCGCACATGCGCGGACGGATGGTCTCGATCAATCAGATGAACATCGTGCTCGGGCTGTCGGCCGCCTACTTTGCCAACTATTTACTTCTGCAGCTCAGCCAATCGTCGACCGTCTGGGTGCAGTCGCTGGGTATCGAAGCACACACCTGGCGCTGGATGTTGGGCCTCGAGACATTGCCGGCGCTCGTGTGGTTTGTGTTACTAATTTTTACGCCCGAGAGCCCGCGCTGGCTCATGTTGCACGGTCAGCAAGAAAAGGCGCAGTCCGTATTGCAAAATCTGATGCCCAACCTCAACCGTGAACAGGTCGGTCGCTGGCTAACACAGGTCGGCGACACCGCGGCGTCGGCAACCGCACCGTTCGCCAAGCGCCTTGAACAGCTTTTAAGCCCGAGCATGCGCTTCATTTTGCTCATCGGCCTGATCGTCGGTATCGCGCAACAAATTACGGGCGTTAACGCGATCTACTTTTATGCCCCCGTCATCTTCGAACAAAGTGGTGTCGGCACAGACGCGGCTTTTGCGCAGGCCGTGTGGGTCGGCATTATTAATATTGTGTTCACCATTGTCGCGATGCTGTGCGTCGATCGATTTGGGCGCAAGCCGCTGCTGGTCATTGGCCTTGCGGGCGTGTTCGTCAGCATGACGCTGTGCGCCTGGGGTTTTTACAACGCGACCTATCAGTTGTCCGCCGACGATTTGCCGGCCCTCTCCGCGCAGGTAGACACCGAGAAACTCGTCCCGCTCATTGACCGCAGTTACGACTCGGACGTGGCATTCAAGCAGGCGATGCGCGCCACACTCGGCGCCGACGAAGCACGCGCGGCAGACGGTGCCTTATTGCAAGCCGCGATCAATATCAATCCG
>CAYGSQ010000361.1:0-4497 GCA_964352435.1 uncultured Gammaproteobacteria bacterium
AGATGAACGCGGTCGCTGGATCCTCAAGTCGCACACCAATGGTCGCGCGGAAATGCCGATCTCGGCCTGGGTGGATGGGCGTATCCGCAATGTGATTTTGGATCGTACGTTTATCGACGAAGAGGGCGTGCGCTGGATCGTCGACTACAAAACGGCGCAGCACGAAGTGGGAACGATTGAGGCGTTCATGGATGGGCAACTTGAGCAGTATCGCGAGCAGCTTGAGATGTACGCCCGCGTGATGCAGCGTCTTGAAACCGCTCCGATTCGATTGGCACTGTATTTTCCACTGCTGCCTGGCTGGCGTGAGTGGTCGTTTTTCTCGTCAGTCGACGGTGCCGCTGAAACTTAGCGCGACACGACCGTCTGCATCCTGTGCGCCGAGAAACTGCAAAGCATCGGCGATATTGCGATTGGCATTGGGCCCGGCAAGCGCCGAGCCTTCAAACAAATAGGAACGGTCTGCGGCCAGTGAAAGCTCGCCGTTGACGGAAATGTCGCTGTCGGTATCTGCGACCTTGCCAACGACACCACTGCCGTCAAAAACAATCTCAAAACTGCCCAGATCAATCTGGCTTGGCCGCGATAGCTGCAGGTCGACCAGGTCGACGGAGCCTTGTGCACGCGTGGGCCACATGGCATCCAGTCGCAAAGTGTCGAAAGAAAGACCGACCCGGCCAGCGACTTGATTGGGGCGCAGGGCCGCCGGCACGGCCGACAGATCGATGATGCCCTGGGTGTCGCTCAAGGCCAGCGATTGGCCAAAAAACGGTTTGCTAAATGATGTATTCAAGCGGCTGCGCTCGTCGAGTTGCGTGCTCAGCGTACCGCTTGCGCGTGCTGTCAGGACCGATAGCGGATTTATTGTCCAGCGCGTGTCACCCAGTACAATACCGGCAGCACCCGGATCAACCTGTTCGGCGGAGCCCGACCAAATCGTGCCCTCGATGCCATAGACCTTGACGGACTCGGGTAGCACCCAATGCGCGGCTACGTCGGCGGGAAAATGGTGTAGAACCAGAAGCACGTAAAACAGCACGGCGGCTATGATAAGTCGGCGCATGACAGGCCTTAGTTTTGCGGACGACCGAGCGTCAAGCTCGCCGTCGTAGTGCCGCGTACATCGGTGGGGCTGACGTTTGCGGCGTCGATCGTAATGCTGTGCGTGCGGCGCAGATCACCAAGCCACCGGACAATATCGTCGAACTTCGCGTCGTCGAGCTTGACGCGCAGCTGATTGGGTCCGACCTGCTGAGTGTTGCTCGCCACCAGGCGGTAGCGGCCGCGTGTCTGATCAACAATCACGTTGAGCGAGGCATTGCTGTTGTTGTTTGGTCGGCGTGCATCGGTGGCGGGCAAATTCTGGACCGCCGCTTGCATCCACTGGAGTTCGCTTTTGGCTCGCTCTGCTTTCGCTTTGTAATCTTTGGCGTTTTTGAACAGTGGCTCGAGCAACAAAAAATAGAAGCAGAACACGACTAAAAACACGCCCAGACTGCCAACAAAAACGCGCTCGCGCGGCTGTAGTGACTGCCACCAACTGCTCACGGCAGCCGGCATGATGCTGGAATCGAGAGTGACCGGGGTCGTGGCCATTATGGTTCACTCCTGAGCAACTGCAGTCGACCCTCAACGGAACTGTCTTTGTCACGGGTTTGGGTGAGCGTTGCCTGCCAGCCCGCCTGATCGGAAATCGCCACGCGCAGCGAGTCGAGCGCGGGCACGTTAGGCGCCATGATGACCAGATTCATCTGACCGTTCGAGAAACTGATGCCTTCAAGGTAGGTTTTGTCGCCACTGATCGCTTTCGCTACTGCGCTGAGGCCGTCCAGGAAGTCGGAGTCGGCACCGCCTGCGCCCGCGCCGTTCATCATACGCCTGAGGCTGCCATAGGGGTCGCGCTCGTCGGCTGCGGCGCCCGGCACCTTGCTCTGATAGAGCTCGCTCATCTGGCCGCGCAGGTCGTCGTAGCGCTTCTTGTACATGATGGCTTCAGTAGCCTTGACGGCCACGGTCGCGAACAACAGCGCGACGGCCAGCGATGCCGCCGTACGCCACGGCCGCCAGAGTTTGTCCATGCGACCACGGACCGAAAACTCGCCCTGCAGCAAGCTTGGCCCCGTGCTCTCGATTGCCTGAGCCGCCAGACGCGGCAAAGTGCCCATCGGCAGCCGGCGAAACTCGGTGTGCGGCAGACGCGCCTTGATATCTTCGAGCAATGCTTCGACGCTGGTGGCGTCATCAAAAAATACGTGTATCGGCGGTACGCTTGTGTCCGCGGTTTCCTCTGCATCTTCGGTAGGCGTCGACATCAACTCGAGTGTGTCGATCAGCGACGCCAGATCGACAAAGCAGGCAATGCCGTCGGGGTCGCGGACGCAGGCTTCGTGTTGCGACAAGAGAACGGTGTAGCCGCCGTCTGTGACGGGCAGGCCAGCGGTTTCAGGCATGATCCGGCCTGCCTGTACGCCCGCGTCATTGAGTGCGTCGATCCAGCCCTGCATGCGATCGCGGCGCACGGCCAGCACGGCGACGTCTCCGTCTTCGTTGCGGTTGCCAACGGCGAAGTGCATTCGCGTCACGTCACCGGCAAGTTGTTCTTCAAGTGCGAAGGGCACGACCTGCAGCATCTTGCTTGCACTTTTGACCGGCAGCTGTGCGTGGGTCGCCACGGTCTGGGTGCCGGGCACCAGGACGACAACCTGTCGCTGGTCCTGCGCGTTGGCGGCCTCGGTTAGCGGGCCCGTGCCAACCTCACCGATACGCGTGCCGGCGTCGTCAATGACGGTCCAGCTGGCGTCCGTTGACAGGTCTTCAGGCAGACGGATTACGAGAGTTTCAGGCATGGGGCAGGGGTGTCACTGGTTGCTGAGATTGCGAAGCCGCGCAATGGTCGTACCCGCTTGCGGGTTGCGCTCCAAAAGCGAAAACATAGTGTAGCGACTGATGCCGAGCGACACCACTGTCGTTACTTGAAAGTATTCGGTTGAAAAGGACACGAGCGGCAGCGCCTCAGGGTCTAGATAGCCGTCCAGATCCGACAGCTCAGCGAACGGCACGTCCGTACGGACCTCAATGATCGCCTCGGCGTCAAACACCGACAGGGTTTCCGACAGCGCGGCAATCACCGGCCCGGTGGCGGTATTTATGTTCACTAACGTGCCAGGCGGCAGCGTTGCCACATGCGGGGCCAATACTTCGTAGACTTCCCGTGTAATGGCTTCAATCGAGAGCAGCTCGCTGGGATGCGTAATAAAGGCATTGGGCGTGCGATAAGCAGGCGTGCTGCCGGTATAGACATCATCTTCCGCGCCATTGGGGAAAGCGACTTCCTGATCCGGGTCGAGCCAATCCACAATCTGGTCGGCAACACGGACCTCAATACTGAGCGATTCAAGCAGCCGCTGGAGAACCAGATACCAGGCCTCGTCCCGTTCGCCGGTTGCGCTGATCAGGTTGTTGAGGTTGAGTCGGCCTTGCAGGTCCTCGATCTGGCCCAGAATCTGGCCACCTTCGATGGGGAAGGCGGGCGGGGTCGCGGCCCACAGCTCCTCAAGCGAGTCGATTTCCGACTCCTGGCGGTCCTGATTCAATATTTCGGCCGCCCAGGCTTCCCCGGCGAGCGCGTACTGGGCGCCTTGCTCGAGTGCCAGAATGCTGCGTGTCCGGCGCACTTCTACGTGGCTGGTCCACATCAGGTTGCTGACAAACGTGGTCGCCAGCACGATAAGAAACATGGCGGCCAGAAGCACGATTCCGCGCTGCCGTCGTGGTGGTGGCATTCTCATTGCGGTACTTCAATAAGTCGCGAAATAACGCCGTAATCTTCAAGCTCGAACGTGAACTCGATGGCACGTGGGCGCGCCGCAAAACCGGTCTGATTGCCGCCACCGGCGAGCGGCGGCCAGTCTTCGCTGTCGTCACCGGTGGCGTCGAAAAACCGCATTTGAAACATGACGATTTTTTCGAGTAGTGGCCTGCGTATTGGCAGGGTGCCCTGCGTGCGGTCAAGCACAGGCCACTGCACTCGATAGAGAATGTCTTCTTCGATCTGGTAACCGACTCGCTGCAAAACGCTGCGCCGCAGGCCGGCCGGATTGCTCCAGCCGCCGGTCGTCAGTTCGATGCCATCGCCGTCGCCGCCGGTGGTCAACGCCGGCGCGCGATCATTGCCAATTATGTCGCGCACGGAGCGGGGCTGTAATTGTGCAAGGTCACGCGACATCACCTGCACGGCGCGCTGTACTTCCTTGAATCGATCCATCGTCTGGGAAACTGAGTCACGTTGTTTTGCTGCGCCGCTAATAGATTGGAATGCAATCGACATGATGATGGCGAAAATAACGGACGCCACCAAAACTTCGATAAGCGTAAAGCCCGATTGGGTGTGGCGACCGCCCATTCAGGTGCCTTCGCCACGAGGCGTCAATCCGCCTCCCGGGTTTGCCGGATTGACCTGATCGTCGCGTGGATCGGGTGCGCCACCTGGCGTATTGC
>CAYGSQ010000362.1:0-4496 GCA_964352435.1 uncultured Gammaproteobacteria bacterium
TTCGAGGCACGCTCAATACCTGCGACATCATTGCGGAAAACGGTTTGCTGTTTTACTGCGACCTGATGAACGACGACCAGCCGTATTTGATCGAGACGAAAAGTGGCCCAATAGTTTCGATCCCTTATTCGAATGAGATTAACGATTTCACTTTGCTCACGCGACGCGCGCATACCAATGATGAATTTGTCGACATCCTGAAGTGCGAGTTGCAGGAACTGTTGAGCGAGGCGACGGAGTCCGGCAGTGGTCGGATGATGAACCTTGGTCTTCACCCCCACGTATCCGGGCGCGCATACAGGCAGGCAGCGCTGCGCGAATTTTTGACCTTTGCCAAGTCGCTTGACGGTGTTTGGTTTGCCACGCGTGAGGAAATCGCGCGTTGGTATCTGGAAAATTGCGCAGGGCATATCGTCCCGCAGGATCGCGACAGTGATCCCGGCGCGGTGAAAACCGCCGTTTAATCGGAGCAGATTGATGCACAAACAGAACAAGGGTGACGGGTTTGTAGCGCAGGCAGGGCTTTGCTTCTGCGTACTGTTCTACGTTCTTTTCGCCTGGCACCAGTGGTGGGCCGGTGTAGCGCCCAGACTCATCCGCGGCAGTGAGCAAAGAGAAATGCTCCACCACGCTCACTTGAGTCTGGGCGCTACGCTCTTCGTTCTCATCGTGCTGTGCTTTGCCGCATGGCTGCTCAGACCCGGCAGCTCGATATTGAGCAAGCTCAAACACGCCTTCTCGAACAGCGCCATGACGGCACTTTCCCTGTTTTTTACAGCATGCTTTCTTGCCACGCTCACAGGTCTTGGGCAGGCCTGGGCCAAAGATGAAAAGACGCCGGTGCTGGGCGTGTTCGATCTGCCCCATTTTCTCGACTGGTCGTGGGGCACTGCAGGGTATATGCACTCGGCTTTCTCGACCATCAGCGTTACGCTGTTTTCCGGCATTGTTTTCGTTTTTCTGTTTATAAAATTGCGGGCCTATATCAAGCCTGGCTACGCGGTCGCCGCACTGCTGATACTCCACTTGCTGGTCAACCTGCCCAAGCCGCCGTCATTGCATCCGATTGCGGCGTTCTCGACCTACGTGATGACGCCGTTCTTCTATTTAACGGCGCTCGCGGTTTACAGCTGGGCTAATAATCGAAAATGGGCATATTGGCCCGTGTACGCATTTTTCACCGTCTTTTTTCTCTATTTGCCCTATTTCGCGTTCAAGGTTTTACCGCCATGGCACGTTAAGCCCGCGGCCGAGGTGGTACTGATTGAGTCCACGGACGTGCTGGTGGCGGCACGGCCAGCGGCAGAAATTTTTTCTGATGAGCTGCGTCTGGCCGCAGCATCCGAGGCGGCCGCCTGGTGTTTGCAGTGTCACAACGCCACCGTGAGTGAAGAGCATTTGCTTGGGCCTAATTTGGCTGGCGTCTTCAATCGACAGGCGGGCACTGTCACCGGCTATGGACGCTATTCGCAGGCCATGGTGGCCGCCGGATTGAACGGTGTGTTCTGGAACCGCGAGAATCTCGAAAAATACCTGACCGACGGTCCCGCGTTTATTCCGGGCAACCTGATGAATCAGCAGACTGATTTGTCTGACGCTACGCAGATGAACCTGGTGCTCGATTACCTGGAGTACATATCTGCCAACTAGTGGTCCGTTCGGTAAATTTTGTCCCAAGGTAAGGCACAGGATTTGCTGAACAGATCACCAGGCGTCGGTTTATCGGAACAATTTCAAGAGGTCCAAAGTGTTTAAGAAGCTCGCAAAATTTGTCGCGGTTGCGCTAGGCCTGGTTCTGGTGGTTGGCGGCGTGGTCTATCTGAAAGACCACCGATACTGGGATCGCTATATTCTGATCACCAAGAATCAGGGCATCTTGTCAGCCGAAGGTTGGGCGGGCTCTGAATACCCGGTCGCGGGTGGTCAACATAGCCTGTTTGAGTTGGTGGATCCGGCCAGTCGGACAATCGATTCCGAAACGCTGGATGACATTACCCGCTACGCCGCTGAGCGCAACTCTTCGTCACTATTGATCTGGCAGGGCGGCGCGCTTCAGTGGCGTCGGCACTTCCAGGGATTTGACACCGATACGCCAGTTGTTGGCAAGAGCATGGCCAAGATGGTTCTCGGCGTCGTAGTGGGCATTGCGATTGAGCAGGGGCATATACGGAGTCTCGACGAACCCGTGGCGACCTACATCGACGAGTGGCAGGGAACGGACAAAGCCGCGATTACCATTCGCCATTTATTGCACATGTCGGCCGGCCTTGAAAAATTTTATACCATGGACTACGGCCCGTTTAGCAAATACATGCGGTCCTATCTTAGTGGCCATCATGAAAAAATCATTATTAACGACTATGACCTCGTTGATGAGCCGGGCACCCAATACGACTACAGTCAGGTCAGCTCCGATCTTATCGGCGTGGTGCTTGAACGCGCGATTGGAAAACCTTATGGGCAGTATCTGTCAGAGGTTCTTATTCAACCCATCGGCGCACAGGGCGGCGAGGTGATGATGAATCGCCCGAACGGCGTGGCACATACGGGCTGCTGTTTGCTGCTGCCGTCGGAAAGCTGGCTGCGAATTGGGCTCTTGTTAATGCACGGCGGACGGATCAACGGCGCGTCACTTTTTGCCGATGGCTGGATGGACGAGTACCTGGCGCCATCGCCATCAAATCCCGCGCTGGGCTTGCACATCTGGTTGGGTCAACCGTACCTCAAGCAACGCTCATTTATTGAGGTAGGTGAGGCCACCCGTTACGGCGTACTTCACAGCGAGCCATATCTCGCACCGGATCTGTTTCTGTTTGACGGTAGTGGCAATCAGGTCATCTATATCGTGCCCTCTGAGGAACTGGTCATTGTTCGCACCGGCGACCGTACACGCGGCGAAAATATTGAGTGGGACAACGCCTATATACCCAATGCGGTGATCCGTTCACTGCGGCGCACTCCTTAGGCAACGGGCGCTAATCGTTTGACCTCCAGATACCAGGAGTTCTCCTACGCGTGGCGTGTCGTGCTCGCCTCCGCTGTCGGCATTGGACTTGGGTTGTCGCCAATACCGATCTACACATTGGGTGTGTTCGCTCTGCCGTTAGCCGAGGAGTTTGGTTGGGGTATCGACAAAATCATGTTGACGCTGCCCATCACCACGGCCTGCGCCCTGCTGCTCGGGCCGTTCGTTGGGATGCTCGCTGACCGCATCGGCGTGCGCAAAGTCGCGATCACCTCGGTGTTCGCATTTTCACTTGGACTGATGTTGCATGCGCTCAACCCGGGTTCCTATACCTACTTTTTGTCGGTCTGGGCGCTGATTGCGATTCTGGGTATTGGTACTTTGCCCATCACCTGGACGCGGGCAATTAATCGCTGGTTTAGCGACTGTCGTGGGATTGCGTTGGGTTCTGCACTCGTTGCAACCGGACTGTTTGGTGCTTTTTCCAAACTCTATGTCGCCTGGCTGATCGACCTTGTTGGGTGGCGCTATGCGTTCGTGGGCCTTGGGGCGCTGCCGTTGTTGATCGCCTTTCCAGTGGCCCTTATTTTTTTTCGAGATGTTGACGATCCGTCGATCAAGCCAGAGCATCGCCCCCATGCATTGCTGGCCAACCGCGAGGCATTGGATCAGGGTCACAGCAGCAAAGGCGCTTTCGCAGATTGGCGGTTCTGGCTACTCCTGGTTTGTTTTGTGGGGATCTCGTTTGGCGTTGGGGGCACGATTCCCAACCTCGAGAATCTGCTGGGCACCAAGGGTTTTGACCGTGACGACGCCATCTTGCTGGCAAGCTTTATCGGCTACTCGGTGATGGTCGGCCGTATTGCGGGTGGCTTTTTGATCGATCGCTTCTGGGCGCCGCTGGTTGCCTGTCTGCTACTGATGCTGCCCGCTATTTCCTGCTACTTGCTAATGCAACCGTCCTACGCATTTGGTGTCGCAGCCGTTGGCGTGTTGTTGATGGGCTTTGCCGCCGGTGCGGAACAGGACCTGATGGCCTTTCTGGTGGCGCGCTATTTTGGCATGAAAAACTACGGCGTCATTTACGGCTGCCTTTACGGCGCATTTGCTTTGGGCGCGGGCTCCGGGCCGTGGATCTTCGGTCGCGCGTACGCACAAACCGGAAGCTATGACGGCATGCTTCTATTTGCCGGTGGTGCTTTCATTTGCGGTTCGCTGCCGCTATTGCTGCTGGGTCGCTATCGGTATTTAAACCGGTGATACGCTAGTCTGGACACTGCGCCCGCACGCGGCGCTCTACTTTTATCGGAGCAGGTCATGTCTAAACGTCAGGACACATTGAGTCGTCGCTCGCTGATGGGGCTCGCGGTCGCCGGCTCTGTGTCTGCGATTGCCCCGGGCATCGCCTGCGCGGGTGTGGCGCGTCAAGATCAAGCGAAGGTTATGCCGGCCGGTGTGGCGGGTGGCATGCGAATGAATCCTGAGGAGGCCGCGCGCGTCATGCGCGCCCTGAACATCGACGCACTGGTTC
>CAYGSQ010000363.1:0-4426 GCA_964352435.1 uncultured Gammaproteobacteria bacterium
CTGGATAGAGTGTCGGCCTCCGAAGCCGAAGGTCACAGGTTCGAATCCTGTCGGGCGCGCCAATTTAAAAAGGTCACCTTCTTAGGTGGCCTTTTTAAATTGTGGTGTCGGACGCGAGTCGTTACGACGGCGGTTCGACAAATTGCGCTAGCAATTTGGGCGGTGGCGCTTCGCCGCCGGGGCGCAGCCCCGAAGATCGGCCTTAGCGATCTGAGCCAATCCTGTCGGGCGCGCCAAATTTTTCAAGCAGTTGCCGCATGTTCCAGCGTCTCGTTCCGGGCGTGGTGACCACGATGTGACCACGTCGCGACTATTTCACGGTTTGTTCCGGTATGTTTTTGGCTTCGGCCATGGACATGACGGCGTTAGGGTCGAAAGCCTTGAGGTCCAGAACACTGCTTCGTACCGCCTCTTTGACAAAGTCGCGATAGGCAGCAGCGGCCTTTTCCGGTGCGTCGACTTCAATACGTAGAGTCTCATAGTTCTGAGCGGAGGCGAGATACGCATCGATATACACTTCGCGCAGCAAGGACACATTGTTCATTTCATAGATGCCGCTCAAAGCAACGATATAGGCCCGGTCATCCATCGTCATGAATGACATTGGCGCACGGTCGGCTTTGAGCAGCGGAATATTCGAAGCAATCCTTGATATTCTCTTGTTCACATCAGCGATAGCGTGCAAGTAGGGAATATGCGCGAGCAGGAAGAAGGATTGCTCGAACGGGTCGGTGATCGCTATCGCTTTTTCAAGTGTGATGTCAAATTCTTCCTCGCCTTGCGTCCCCTAGCGCGTCTGCGCATCAAATCGTCCGTCGTACTCCGCCACCAGATAAAGCAGCGTGGCGTAAGCGGCCGTGTTGTAACTCAGATCTGATGCCTTGATCTTGTCAAGCGTGTCTTCTGCAGTGTGATGCAAATCGAAGTAGAACGTGCCGTCGCCGTTCAAAGAGGCTCCTGCGAGGCCTGCGTCAGTCACGAGCGGACTCAGATCCGGGCCAGGATAGCCGCGAGCGTCTGGATCCCAATCAATCCCCATCGGCGCCAATAGGGTGGCGATTTCGCCAAGCACAGGAATCGCGTCAGCCTTGACGGCCGGCGACAGCCGCCACACCTTGCCGATGCCAAAGTCCGACTCAATCCCGAAGACGTGATCCACGTTCGCATACTCCGCGGCATAGGCCCTGGCGCCAAGCAACCCGAGTTCCTCTGCGCCAAATGCGACATAGCGTATGGTTCTTGCGGGACGTTGCGAGAGCTCACCAATCATCGACACCGCATTCATCGTGATGGCCACGCCTAACCCATCATCCATCGCGCCGACACCTGTATCCCAGGCATCGATGTGACCACCGGTAATGACGATCTCGTTTGGTCGCTCGGAACCGGTTATCTCTGCGATGATGTTGTAACTGGTGATGTCACCCAGATCATTATTACGAATCTCCAAGGTGACCGTAACATCTTCTCCCGATTCGAACAGCGCCTCAAAAGTATCCGCATCGATGTTTGAAATCGCGCCCGCAGCAACGGTCTTCTCACCATACGGTGCGCTGACCGCTTCCTCGTAGGCCAGATCAAGATCAGGTTGCGACATCCCGCTTTCACCAAAGCTCATCGATCCGGTGTGTGGCGCATCATGGTTGTCGGTGCCTATTGATCGTATGAGCAGCGCCACACCACCTTTCTGGGCCACGATTTCATGCCCGCGGGCTCGCGCAATGTTAGCCGGACTGTAGCCCGATCCATCCATCTTCCGTTCCATGCGATTGGAGATAAAGACGATCTTTTCCTCGACGTCTGACTTGGCGGCTGCCTCAAGGTCTGCGAATGTACCGAAGTGGATAACGTTCGCCGTTATCCCGCCCGCGGGCGTGGACACAGACTTGCCTAAAGAGGTGATGTCCAGGTCAATATTTTCGTGACTCGGGACGGTCGCGGATGCGCTCACCCGCGCCCAGCCGCGGAGCTGAAACTCCTGAACCCAAACTCGATCGAAGCCCAGTAACACAAGCTTTTCAGCGGCCCAATCGCGGGCAATCTTATCGCCCGCAGAACCCGCCAATCGCTTGGGAGCGATGGCAACCAGGTCCTCAAGAAGCTCCCAGGTTTTGTTACCTGCCAGCGCCGCATCACGAAGACTCGCGGCTGTCGCCATCTGCTGTGCGGAAAAATATGTCTTCGACGCTTTCTCTGTTGGTTCAACGCAAGCGGTCAAGGCGAAGACGGCAGTCATGAGGGCAAACAGTTTTTTGACGTTCATCAGTTTTGGTTCCGGGACGAGAATAGGAAGCATAAACACACTACACGAAGTAGTGCAAACGAGTGTTTGAGATGGCAAAAAGCGTCGAATTAGCGCGTCGTCGGAAGGGCAGCCGTCTACATTGGGCTAATTGTCATATTGGCTTTGCCGGAGTGAACTTGCCAAAATCGAACGAGTTGCTACGTCGCTGAATAGAGCTGACCGTCAAGCCATTCCGGGTGATGCTCGCAATGGCGGACATCCCAGTCGGTGGTCGAAAATCGAGCAGCGTCCACGTCAAGCAGAAGCCATGTTGCGAACGCGGCAATGGTGTTCGGCGTCGCGATTTCACCACGATCAATATAGGCCTGATAAGTCGCGCGGGAAGGAAATTCGGTCTTCGACTTCCCGAGAAAGCCCTGCACCAGGTCAGTGTCAACCAGGCCGGGCTTGAAGCCAGTAACGGCGATGTTGCGATCAGCCCACTCGGCTTGCAATGCTCGGCGCAGGGTTTCAGAGGCGGCCTGGGCGATAGAATAGGCGCCAGCGCCCGGACGCGGGTTAGCGCCTGCATCCGATCCAATAAAGAGCACGCGGCCGCCGTCGAGATACGGTGCACACAGTTGCGACAAAGCCCAGCGTGACGTCACGTTGGTATCGAACGAGCAGTGCCAGTGGGCGGCTGAAAGCGCGTCGAGCTGGCCGAGTTGAAAGTACCCTGCACCGTGAAATACGGCGCGAGGTGCGGGCAGTTTGGCCAGGGCTTCGGTCAGGGCAGTGCGGTCGCTTTGATTCGTGACGTCGGCGACATGGGCGACGATGTGTGGCGATTTTCCTGCAACAGCATCCAAAGCATCCTTGCGCCGGCCCGTGACAATGATCCTGCAATGGCGCTTGCTCAAGGCGATTGCGAGCGCAGCGCCGATGCCGGACCCGCCGCCGGTGATGAGAATGGATTTCAGCATTTCTTGCTCAGCACTTTTTTGGATTGGATTACCGTTGCGTCTCTATAGCACATGAAGATCGGCTTGGCCCCAATTCCCCGCCACAACCCGGACTCGGCGTCCGAGCGTTCGCCAAAGGTGATGCCGTATCCGGTCGATGACCGCAGGCCGCATGATGCAGGCGATGGCCCGTCCGCACCGCCGCAGTGTTGGCACACCTCGACGTCACATGGCCACGCAAGAAATTCGAGCGTCGTGGGTAGCGGTTGTATCGATCAACGGCGGATAAGCCCTGTTAGTATCTCGTTTCCAATACTTTTGAAAACCGAACCACTGCGAGATTCGCCGCAAGAGGTCTTGCGAAAGGCTCAGGTGGTTCTGCAAAATTTGTCCCAGTTGGTGCAGCGAGATTTGTTCCTGGCAAAGGTTTTAAGTCGTTTTCGGCATTGAAGCGGCACTTGGGCCCTGCCGGCAAGGGCAGAGCCTGGCATCATTTAGTCGAACAAACGCCGGCAAACGTTAAGAGGTTTGGTGCACAGACGGTTCAAAACACCGGGAATGTGATATCAGTTCCGCATGGTAAGGGACAGCTACATAATCGGATCAGTGGCTTCTACTCATCCAAACAACCGTTCACAGGCGGTCAAACGGTCCGTCAGTGGTTGAGCACGAAATCTTTTGATGAGCAATTTGAATTCGGTCAGAAAATATTGAAGCAGTTCGGAGGAGCACCATGATTTGCGGCGACCGGTGGTTGGACCTTTACGTCAGTAGTGCCAAAGCGCATGGCGATGCTTCCGTCGAAGGCGACCATACGAGAGCAAACGTAAGCTACGACGAGCTCATCAAATGCTTTAAAGAGCTGCGAAAGTCTGGAAAAGCAGCCGAGTTACTTGGCTTGCTTAATCATAGTGACCCGAATGTACGGCTTTGGGCCGCGACACACTCGTTGGAACTAGATGGGCAGAAGGCAGTGGCCGTGCTGCGCGAACTTGCAACTGCAGATCATTTTTCAAGCTTTAGTGCACAAATAATCCTCGATCAATGGGAGAAAGGAGAATTCGTAGCGCCTGAGTAGCTCTGAAAATATGGGTCTTGTTGTTACTGCCAAGTTAACGTTCCGAATTTGGTAGAATTCGCGCATGGATACGTACAAGCGTCATCGATTTCCACCAACCATCATTAGTTACACCGTTTGGCTGTACTATGGATTCAATCTCAGTCACAGAGACATCGAAGA
>CAYGSQ010000364.1:0-4002 GCA_964352435.1 uncultured Gammaproteobacteria bacterium
GATGCCACTGCGTACCACGGTCACAATCTCACCGTGATTACTCAAGCTCGACAAAAACGTGTCGATCACGGGCCCGGATGCGGTCATCTCAACGGTGTAGGAACTGCTGCGGTCGTCGAGTACGCGTGCGCCGTGGTCGCTGATGAGCTTGTCGCGTGCCGCGCCGTTGTTGTCATTGAGCTTCATCTTGATGAGCGCCAACTCGCGCTCAATGTGTCCGGATTGCGTCATGTCGATCAATGCTACGACATCAACGAGCTTGAGCAGTTGATTGCAAATCTGGCGAATCACTTCGTCGGAACCCGTAGTGACCAGAGTCAAACGGGAGATGGTGGCGTCGTGGGTGGGGGCCACATGCAACGATTCGATGTTGTAGCCGCGATTGGAGAATAAGCCGGCTACACGCGTCAGTGCGCCTGCTTCGTTTTGCAATTCTACTGAGATGATATGTCGCATAGCTTTATCGTGCGCCAAGTGTGGTATTTACAACGTTCGGTTGATACGCTCTGGCGTGTTGCAGCGCGCAACGTGCAGAGTAATCGAGCGCCCACGGGGACGCAACCAAACGGGACACTACATGTTTGAACACCACCAGCCAAAAGCGGAATCTGCCCACCCTCTAGCGGGTACGAGGATGTCCGGCGCGGACATGATCGTACAGATCCTGGCCGATGAAGGCACCGACATCCTGTTTGGCTACAGTGGCGGCGCTATTTTGCCGACCTTTGATGCGGTTTTCCGATTCAATAGAGAACATGGCGACGGCACTCTGACTGTCGAGGATTCCCCGATGCCGTTGGTCGTTCCGGCCAATGAGCAGGGCGCTGCTTTTATGGCCGCCGGTTACGCTCGTTCAACCGGACGGGTCGGCGTCGCGATGGTGACCTCGGGCCCCGGGGCCACTAATACGGTCACGCCCGTGCGCGACTGCATGGCCGATTCGGTGCCCATCGTGGTCATTTGTGGTCAGGTCCCCACGGCGGCAATCGGCACGGATGCGTTCCAGGAAGCCCCGGTCGCCAGCATAATGGGTGCAGCGTGCAAGCACGTGTTTCTCGTCACAGATCCCGAGCGGCTTGAGGCGACGATCCGTACAGCGTTCGAAATTGCGCGCACGGGACGTCCGGGCCCGGTGGTCATCGACATTCCCAAAGACGTTCAGAATTGGGAAGGGGAGTTTAGCGGCACGGCGCGCCTGCCCGTACCCGGTTATCGCCAACGCATGGCGCGGCTTAATATCAATAAGATTGACGAATCGTCTGCACAGGCCTTCTTCAAATTGCTTGGGCAAAGCAAGCGGCCACTTATTTATGCCGGCGGCGGCGTCATCAACGGCGAGGCGTCTCCGGCTTTGCGTGCCTTTGCCGAAGCTTTTGAGATTCCCGTTGTCACCACATTGATGGGCATCGGCGCGGTCGATACCACCGAGCCACTCAATCTGCATATGCTTGGCATGCACGGTATGGCGTATGCCAACTACGCGGTCGAGGATTGTGATTTCCTGATTTGTGTTGCTGCGCGATTTGATGATCGTGTGGCGGGCGTGCCGGATAAATTTGCGGCGCGCGCGCGGGCCATCGCCCATTTCGATATCGACATTACTGAAATCGGCAAGGTCAAGAATGCGCAGTGGCATCACGTCGGCAACCTGACCGAAGCGCTCACCGATATGACCGCTTATGGCACGGAACGCAATTTCCGATTGCACCTGCGTTCGTGGCACGAGCATGTCGCGCAGCTGCGAGAAAAATACTGTCTTGACTACGATCGTGAAACGGCGCTTATTCAGCCCTACCATGTCATCGAGGAGCTCAATCGCATTACCAACGGCGATGCCATTGTATGCACAGGCGTGGGCCAGCATCAGATGTGGGCTGCACAGTATTTTGACTACCGTCATCCACGTCACTGGCTGACGTCGGGCAGCATGGGCACCATGGGTTTTGGCCTGCCAGCAGCGATTGGCGCGCAGTTCGCGCATCCAGACAAACTGGTTATCGATATCGACGGTGACTCCAGTATGCGCATGAATCTGGGCGAGCTCGAAACGGTGACCACGTATAATCTGCCGGTCAAGATTGTGGTGCTCAATAATTTTGGTGACGGCATGGTGAAGCAATGGCAGAAGCTGTTCTTCCGCGGTCGGCTGGCGGCCAGCGATCGTTCGCTGTGCAAAAAGGACTTTATCTTGGCGGCGCAAGCCGACGGGTTTGCGTATGCGCAGCGGCTGTCTGAAAAAAGCCAGATCAGTCGCGTTGCAGAAGAATTTTTGGCGTTCGACGGCCCGGCGTTTCTCGAGGTTATGATCGATCCGGACGCGTGCGTGTATCCTATGGTCGGACCAGGTCAAAGCTATCGTCAGATGGTGACCGGTCCGTTCATTAACAGTCGCTATGACGGCGAAGACGACGTGCCCACACCGACGGGCATGTTCTAAAATTTTAAATCGGAGACAGCGCTGATGGGTGGCTCAGAATTTATTGCAGTTTTCGTCGTACTGGCGATTTTCATATTGTTTCAAGGCGCCAAGATGGTGCCGCAGGGCTCGGAATGGCTGGTACAGCGTTTCGGCAAATACCGGCGCACGCTGCGTCCGGGTCTTGGCATTATCATTCCCGTCATCGATCAGGTTGGCCATAAGTGCAACATGAAAGAACAGGTGCTCGATGTGCCGTCGCAGGATGTGATCACACGCGACAACGCGGTCGTGCAGGTCAACGGTGTCGTGTTCTTCCAGATCATCGATGCGGTCAAATCCTCCTACGAGGTCAATAACCTGACGCTCGCCATTTTGAACTTGACGATGACCAATATTCGTACGGTGCTTGGGTCACTCGATCTTGATGAGAGCTTGAGCAAGCGCGACGCTATCAATGCCAAGCTGTTGGCGGTAGTCGACGACGCCACGACGCCGTGGGGCGTCAAGGTCACGCGGATCGAAATCAAGGACATTTCCCCACCGGTCGATATCGTCGCGTCGATGGCGCGTCAAATGAAGGCCGAGCGCGACAAGCGCGCCAATATTCTCGATGCCGAGGGGCATAAGCAGGCCGAAATTCTACGCGCGACCGGTGATAAACAGGCGGCGATTCTTGAAGCAGAAGGGCGCAAGGAGTCAGCCTTTCGTGACGCTGAGGCGCGCGAACGACTGGCTGAGGCTGAAGCCAAAGCGACCATGATGGTGTCCAAGGCCATCGGCCAGGGTGATGTACAGGCGATTAATTATTTTGTCGCTCAAAAATATACCGAAGCTCTGCAAACCATCGGTGCCAGCCCCAACCAGAAAGTCATCTTCCTGCCGCTGGAGGCGACCAATTTGATGGGTAGCATCGCTGGCATTGCGGAGCTCGCGAAACACGCTGGTTCGGAGCGCCAAAAGGACGGCGAGTAAGTCATGGAGTTTTTTGAAAACATGACGATGTGGCACTGGCTCATTGCGGCCGCGATCCTGCTTATTTTGGAAGTCGCCGCACCCGGAGCCGTGTTTTTGTGGATGGGGATTGCCGCGGCGGTCGTCGGATTGTTGATGGCGGTTTTGCCGGTTGCGTGGCCGATTCAGTGGGTTGCGTTTTCTGTACTAAGCATTGCCAGCGTTTACGGTTGGCGAGCGTATAAACGCGCCCACCCGGACAACGAGGACTATCCCAACCTTAACCAACGTAGTCGTTCACTGGTCGGGCGTCGCTTCACACTGAGCGAACCGATCGTCAACGAGCGCGGCCGGGTCAACGTCGATGATTCGCTGTGGAAAGTACGTGGTCCCGACGCGCCCGCGGGTGCCAGCATCATCGTTCGAGAAGTCGACGGAACCGTATTGGTGGTGGAACCGGCTTAAGGCTTATTCGGAATCTGTTTCAATATAGACCGCGCCTCTTTCCACGTACTCTTTGAGCCGTTTCAGACCGTCTTCATAGGTAGGACCCAAAAAGCGATCCATAAAAAATGAGAAATAGCGCAGGTAGGCATTGGCGCCCAGGTCTGTTCTGAAGCCCCCCACGACGT
>CAYGSQ010000364.1:4012-4426 GCA_964352435.1 uncultured Gammaproteobacteria bacterium
CCACACGACGTCTGTACCCTCAGGCGTCGGCGTTAGCGTGAAATAGCTGTCGGCCGGATCCTGGCCTTCGAACTCAAGACGCATGACCACCGACCGGTTCGGCTCAAGCGACGTGATTGTTTGTTTGCCGCTGCCCACTTCCGGTTTCTCACTCTTCCATGCAAACCAACTTCCCACAACGTCGTTCGTCATGCTGACTTCGTAGGTGGCATCCGGATCAAGATCGCGCCACGGCGACCAGGCGTTGAACTGCCGCATATCAGCGGCGACGATATAGACGTCGCCGACCGGCGCACTGATCGTGATGTGACGCTCAACCTGTTCCTCCGGTGAGATGAGATAGCCGCCAAAGCCCAGCAGCACCATCAGCGCAATTAGACCAAAAAGAAGTCCCCGTACTAGTTTCATGTTGTT
>CAYGSQ010000365.1:0-4410 GCA_964352435.1 uncultured Gammaproteobacteria bacterium
GTTCGCACAGTGCACCCGTCGCCGCACGCCGGTCGCGCTGAATCGCCTTGACCTTGCAACCGAGCATGGTGGCCGCCTCGCCCGGATGCGGCGTCATGATGACATCGCGCCGCGAGCGCGGATTGGCCGCGATCAGCGTAAGCGCATCGGCATCGATCACCATGGGCAAGCCGCTGGCTTCCACCGTGCGCAACAAGCCCTGCGCCCAGCCGTCCACGCCAAGGCCTGGGCCGATCGCGACAATATCTACCCGATTAAGCAACGCGGCGATTTTTGACGGCTGGTCAACGCCCTGCACCATGAGCTCCGGACGGCCTGCCGCGATGGCCGAAACGTTGTCCGGCCACGTCACCACGGTGACGCGACCGGCACCGGCGCGCAGGGCACCTTCGCCGGCCAAACGCGCTGCACCCGGCATCCCCGGGCCGCCGCCAATTACCAGAACGTGGCCGAAACTACCTTTGTGCGAATCCCGTGAGCGCACAGGCAGTGTGGCGCGCAAAAGTGCACGATCGATGCGCCGCGCGATGGCCGGAACGCGATCCCCCAGCGCCAGCCCCACGCCCAGGTCGTCAAACTCGAGGTGCCCGACGTATCCCGGCCCGGCGCCTTGAAACAAACCGAGCTTGAGTCCGACAAAAGTCGTGGTCACATCTGCCCTGATCGCTGTGCCCATGATTTCGCCGCTGTCGGCGTGCAAGCCGGTCGGTACATCGACCGACAGCACCGGCACGCGCGATGCGTTGATGGCATTGACAATGGCTGACCCAGCCTCACCCAATGGTCGCGTCAGCCCGGTCCCAAAGATGGCGTCGACCACCAGGTCGGCCTGATCGAGGCGTGCCGACGACCAGTCATACGTGGTGCCGCCGGCCTCACGAAACGTGGCACAGGCCAGCGCCGCATCGCCCTTTAACCGCGCTGGGTCGAACAGAGCTACAACGTCGACTTGAATGCCGCGCGCACGGGCCATACGTGCCAGAACATAACCATCGCCGCCGTTGTTGCCCGCGCCACACAGGACGACAATCCGCTCGACATCCGGGAAATGCGTGTCGATCGTGGCCATCAACGCCTGCCCGGCCCGCACCATGAGCGTATAGCCGGGGATTTGTTTTTCTTCGATGGCCAGACGGTCGAGCTCGCGCACGCCTTCGGCCATATAAATTGTGGAGGGGAGTTTTTTCATAGTCCCGATTATACTGAAGCACCACGGAACACACCCATGAATACATCCCCCTCACCCTCCACCCACCCCATCGACCTGGCTCAATTGGCCAAGGACATCAAGCGCTGGGGGCACGAACACGGCTTCGCAGGCGTGGGGGTCGCTGATGTGGATCTGGCCAGCGAAGAGCCGTATTTGCGCGACTGGCTGCGGCGCGGCTTCCATGGATCGATGGACTACATGGCTCGCCACGGCAGCAAACGCAGCCGACCGGATGAACTGGTTCCGGGGACCGTGCGCGTGATTAGTGTCCGTCTCGACTATTTACCCGAGCACATGGCAGATGCGCTGGAGCAGCTTGATCGTCCCGGTTATGCCTACGTCTCGCGCTATGCGCTGGGACGCGACTATCACAAGGTATTGCGCGGGCGACTGCGCAAGTTGGCTACGCAGATTGAAGCGGTGACGAACGCCGCCGGCGGACGCGTGTTTGTGGACAGCGCCCCGGTGCTCGAAAAAGCGCTCGCCCGTAACGCAGGCATCGGCTGGATCGGCAAGCACACCAATGTCATTAACAAACACAGCGGTTCGTGGTTTTTCTTGGGCGAGATATTTTGCAACGTTGCGCTGCCGGTTGACGTGCCGGCCGACAATCATTGCGGCAGCTGCGTGGCGTGCATCGATGTGTGCCCCACGCAGGCCATCGTCGCGCCCTATCAGGTTGATGCTCGGCGCTGCATCTCGTACCTGACCATCGAAAACAAGGGACCGATACCCGAGCCACTGCGCGCAATGATGGGCAATCGCATTTACGGTTGCGATGACTGCCAGCTTTTTTGTCCGTGGAACAAGTTTGCGCAGCTCACCGGCGAAGACGACTTTAGCCCGCGCCATGAACTTGACAGCGCAACGCTGCTGTCGCTGTTCAACTGGAGCGCCGAGGAGTTTGATCAGCGTACTCAAGGCAGCGCAATTCGCCGCACCGGCTACTCCGGCTGGCGGCGTAATATCGCCGTAGCGCTGGGCAACAGCCCCCCGTCGGCGGACATCATGCGCACACTCACCGACGCCAGAGATGACGCCGATTCCCTCGTGCGCGAACACATCGATTGGGCGCTTGCCCGCCACCAAGGCATACTTGGCCTTTCTTCTGACGAGTCACCTGCATCATGATCGAACCAGTCGCCAGTCCTTTTCTCGTGCCCTTTGACGGCAGTTTCCGCGTGGCCGAGAGCCCCTGCGACCCGCCGCATGATGACATCAGTTCGAAAAAGGCGAAGCGCCAGATCGAGATCGCCATCAAGGCACTGCGTGATTGCCAACGGATGCTGTATGCGCAGGACAAATATTCCCTGCTGCTGGTTTTTCAGGCGATGGACGCCGCGGGCAAAGACAGCACCATTCGCTCAGTTATGAGCGGCATCGACCCTGCAGGCTGTCAGGTGTTCTCCTTTAAAAAGCCCTCGACGCGCGAACTTGATCACGACTTTCTGTGGCGCACCAGCCGATGTCTGCCCGAGCGCGGACGCATTGGCGTTTTTAATCGCAGCTATTATGAAGAAGTGCTTGTGGTTCGCGTGCATCCCGAGATTCTCGACTATCAGCGCTTGCCGCACCGGCCTGCAGACGAGGAAGTCTGGGCGCAACGCTACGAGTCCATTCGCGACCACGAAAAACATCTGGCGCGTAACGGAACAGTGATTGTCAAATTCTGGCTCAACGTGTCACGCGAAGAGCAGCGCCAGCGCTTCTTGTCACGCATCGATGCGCCTCACAAGAACTGGAAATTTGAAGCGGGTGACTTGCGCGAACGCGGCTATTGGAATCACTACATGGACGTGTATGAAAAAGCGCTGAATGAAACCTCCCGCGGTCATGCACCCTGGTACGCCATTCCGGCCAACAGCAAATCGTACATGCGGGTGAAGGTCGCCAACATAATTTTGGCCACGCTGGGGAACATGAATCTGGCATACCCTACGCTCGACAAAAAAGCGCTGGGCGCGCTGCAGGGCTATCGGGAACAGCTGGAAAACGAGTGAGATTCTAAGGCTGCCAGTCAAACACAACGTTATCGATCAACCGTGCGCGGCCCAAGTGCGCGGCTCCTGCGGCCACCACGCGCTGCGTGCCCCGCACAGGCGGTTGCAGCGAACGCGCGTCAAGCACGTCAACGTAATCCACCATCAGACCCGCATCGGTCAACGTTTTGCAGGCCGTTGCACGACATGTCGCCACATCGCCGCGGCCGGCCACCAGATCATCACGTAACCTACACAAACTTGCATAAAGCGTCGGCGCGATCGCGCGCTGCCGATCATCCAGATAGCGGTTGCGCGAACTCATGGCCAGCCCGTCCGATTCGCGCACCGTGTCACCGGCCACCACCTGCACCGGCAAATTAAGATCAGCGACTAACTGACGAATCAGCGTTAATTGTTGGAAATCCTTGCGCCCGAAAATGGCGATATCCGGTTGCACCAAACACAGTAACTTGGTCACCACCGTCGCAACGCCGGAAAAATGTCCATCGCGGTGCTGTCCGCACAAAGGCGTTTCCAGTACCGGAACACGCACCACAGTTTTGAGCTGCGCGCCGTCCGGATACATCTCCAGGACATCGGGATGGAACACGGCGTCGGTACCGGCGCCGGCCAACATGTCACGATCGGCATCCAGAGTACGCGGGTAGCTATCGAAATCCTCGCCTGCGCCAAATTGCAGTGGGTTAACGAAAATGCTGGCGATGACTTTGTCCGCCAGCGGCCGCACCTGACGCGCCAAAGCGAGGTGACCGTCGTGGAGATTGCCCATGGTCGGCACCAGCGCGATGCGTTGACCGCTGCGTCGCCAACGACCGACCCGATCACGCAGGTCGTCAATGCCGCGAATCAGTAACGGCGGCGACTCATTCGGCAAAGCAGTGCTCCGGTGCCGGATAGCTGCCGTCTTTTACTGCGCTCACGTACGCACTGATGGCGTCACCGATGCTATCGCGCCCGGCCAGAAAGTTGTGCGCGAAACGAGGCTTGCGTCCGGGCGCGATATCGAGAATGTCGTACAACACCAAAATTTGCCCGCTGGTATCGGGCCCGGCGCCGATCCCGATGGTCGGGATATCAAGCGCATCGGTAACTTCTTTGCCCAGCGCGTTGGGGATGCACTCGAGCACAATCAGATCGGCGCCGGCGTCTTCGAGAGAGCGGGCGTCCGCGACCAACTGACGGGCCGCAGTGCCAGCG
>CAYGSQ010000366.1:0-4402 GCA_964352435.1 uncultured Gammaproteobacteria bacterium
CTGCGGGACAGCCGCCGATCATGAGGCGAACTCCGTCTCAGATCTGGGCCTTTTTCCTCTCAGTTGGGGCCGTTTGCCTCCTGCTGGCCGTCGGCGGCGAGCCTGTCGAGCTGCTTTTGCGCTATGAGCGCAGCGCCGTGGGCGAGGGCAGCTGGCTGCGACTGCTGACTGGCCATCTGGTCCACCTCTCCTGGTCACACACCATTCTTAATCTGGTCGGTCTCGCGCTGGTCGCCGGTCTGTTCCATGAGCGCGCCAGCTGGCTTGCCTGGTGGGGGGCCTTCGCGCTATCCGTGCTGTCCATCGATGCAGGCTTGTGGCTGATCAACGAAGACCTTAGTTGGTACGTAGGGCTGTCCGGTGCCCTGCATGGACTATTTGTGTTTGGCACGCTGACAGAGTGGCGTCAGGGCCAACGTAGTGGTCTTTTTCTACTCATTGGGGCGGTCGTCAAGCTGGCCTATGAGCAGTTTGCCGGCGCGCTGCCATTTACGGCCGCGGCGTCCGGCGGCCCGGTGGTGGTTGATGCCCATCTTTATGGCGCATTGGGTGGTGCGCTGGCCTATGGTTTAATGCGCGCCATTCCAGACTCTTTGAGTCGCTCAGACAGGATTTGATGATGGCAGATGCGTTTCTTTTCCCCGGACAGGGGTCACAAGCGGTTGGCATGATGGCGGACCTTGGCGAAGGCCATGATGTGATTCGCGCGACTTTTGACGAGGCCTCCGGTGTGCTCAATCACGACTTGTGGCAACTGGTCACAGACGGTCCCGAAGAGAAACTGAATCAGACTATTTGGACCCAACCGGCCATGTTGGCCGCCGGCGTTGCGACCTATCGCGCCTGGCGCCAGGGTGGCGGTGGCATACCCGCGACGATGGCCGGTCACAGTCTGGGCGAATACTCAGCGCTGGTGTGTGCCAATGCACTGTCCTTTACCGATGCGGTAGCTCTGGTGGCGCAACGGGCACGCTTGATGCAGGACGCGGTCGCGCCGGGAGCAGGCGCGATGGTCGCGGTCATTGGTTTGACGGACGAACAAGTCGTTGCGGCCTGCGCCGCGGCTGCGCAAGGCGCTGTGGTGGAACCGGTCAATTACAATGCACCCGGTCAGGTGGTCGTCGCCGGTGACACGGCCGCGGTCGCGCGACTGGCGGAACGTGCAGCGGCGGATGGGGCACGGCGGGTGATTGATTTACCGGTCAGCGTACCGTCGCACTGTGCGCTGATGCGACCCGCCGCCGACAAGTACACAAGTGCGCTGGCCGAGGTCGCCTTTGCACCGGCAAGTGTTACCGTCTTGCACAACGCCGGACCGGTTGATGCCGAGGATGCCGACAGCGTGCGCGCAGCACTGGCGCGACAGCTATACAGTCCCGTGCCGTGGAGTGGCACGGTGCAGGGTTTGCTCGACAGTGGCACCCAACGATTTTATGAATGTGGCCCTGGGCGTGTACTGACCGGTCTGGTCAAGCGTATTTTCCGGCGGGCAAAAGTGCTGTCACTGCACGATGCTGCTGCTTTGGAAGAGGCCCTGCAACAATCCAACGGTGAGGAAAACGCATGACACAGTCTGATTTAAAACTGGCTTTGGTAACCGGCGCCAGCCGCGGCATCGGTGCCGCTATTGCGGATCATCTCGCTGCAAACGGTTGTCGTGTGATTGGCAGCGCAACCAGTCAGGCAGGCGCTGATGCAATCAGTGCGCGGCTGGGTGAAGGCGGTCGTGGCGTTGTGCTCAATGTGACCGATACCGATCAAATTGAAGCCATGGTCAGCGACGTGACCAGCAATGAAGGTGTCGTCCATGTGCTGGTCAATAACGCAGGTGTCACGCGCGACGGACTGCTTTTGCGCATGAAAAGCGATGACTGGGACACCATCATCGACACCAATTTGTCGGCGGTCTATCGCCTGAGCAAGGCATTTTTGCGTGGCATGATGAAAGCGCGATTTGGACGCATTATTAATATCAGTTCGGTCGTTGCCAGCATGGGCAACCCGGGGCAGTCCAACTATGCGGCGGCCAAAGCCGGCATGATTGGTTTTTCCAAGTCGCTGGCCCATGAAGTCGGTTCGCGCGGGGTCACCGTCAATACGGTCTCACCCGGGTTTATTGACACCGATATGACCCAGAGCCTGAGCGACGAGCAGCGCGCCACGCTGATTGCTCAGGTGCCGGCCGCGCGGCTTGGTAGTGTCGCCGATATCGCCCACGCGGTGGGTTTTTTGGCCTCCGAGCACGCTGGCTACATCACCGGCGACACCCTGCACGTCAACGGCGGCATGTATATGGCTTGAAATGGACGTTTTGGGGCCCCACATCCGCCTCGGCGGGCATGTGGCCTGAGGCGTTCGATTCACATACAATGGCGGCGCCATCGGTCCAGCCGATGCCTTTTTAGAGTACGAGGATAGAAGTAATGAGTATTGAAGAGCGGGTCAAAAAGATCGTCGCTGACCAACTGGGCGTGAAAGAAGACACGGTCGCAACCGACTCGTCGTTTGTGGACGACCTGGGCGCCGATTCTTTGGACACCGTTGAACTGGTGATGGCACTGGAAGATGAATTCGAGTGCGAAATTCCGGATGAAGAAGCCGAGAAGATCACCAACGTTCAGCAGGCCATCGACTACATCAACAACCACAAAGGGTAGTCCGTCGCCCGCAGCACCGGCGTTTAGGCGGTGCACTAAGTAGAGAAACACCGTGACAAAACGGCGCATTGCGATTACTGGAATGGGATTGATTTCACCGGTCGGCAACACCGTTGCCGAAGCGTGGGACAATGTTATCAACGGTCGCAGCGGCGTCGGCCCGGTGACGCGTTTCGATACCAAAGATTTGAACACGCACTTTGCGGCCGAGGTCAAAGACTTCGACGCTGCGCAGTACATCGATCGCAAATTGATTCGTCGTTGCGACGTGTTCATGCACTACGGAATTGCGGCGAGCAAGATTGCATTCGAAGACTCTGGCTTGTCGATTGAGACCACGCCGGCGCATCGTATTGGTGTAGCGGTTGGGTCTGGCATCGGTGGCATCACGACCATCGAAGACAATTACGACAAGTACAGCAGCAGCGGCACAGCACGAAAAATTTCACCGTTTTTCGTGCCGGGCAGCATCATCAACATGGTCGCAGGCCAGGTCTCCATTGATCTGGGTCTGACCGGTCCAAACTTCTCGATTGTTACAGCGTGCACCACCGGTGCCCACAACATTGGCTTTGGCGCGCGCTGTATTGCGTACGGTGACGCTGACGTTATGGTGACGGGCGGTGCCGAAATGGCGACGTCCGTGCTCGGCATGGGCGGCTTCAATTCGGCCAAGGCGCTGTCGACGCGTAACGATGCGCCGACCGAAGCCAGCCGGCCGTGGGACGTGGATCGAGACGGCTTTGTACTGGCTGATGGCGCAGGCTCACTTATTCTTGAGGAGTGGGAACACGCCAAAGCGCGCGGTGCCACCATCTATGCCGAGCTGCTCGGCTTTGGCATGAGCGGTGACGCGTACCACATCACCGCCCCCGAAGAGACGGGAGCCGGCGCTGCGGCGAGTATGACGAGCGCGCTGAACGATGCGGGCTGCAATCCGTCGGATATTGGCTATATCAATGCTCACGCCACCTCGACGATGCTGGGTGATCGAGCCGAGGTGCAGGCAATGAAGCGTGTGTTCGGCAGCGACATCCAGTCCGTCGCCGTAAGCTCAACCAAATCGGTGACCGGCCACATGCTTGGGGCAGCGGGCGCGGCTGAGGCCATTTTCTCGGTCATGGCACTGCGCGATCAGGTGCTGCCACCGACCATCAACCTGCACCAGGCCGATCCTGAGTGCGACCTGGACTTCGTGCCCAACGTGGCGCGTGAAGCCTCGTTCAAGCACGCCTTATCCAACTCATTCGGATTTGGTGGCACCAACGGCACGCTGGTTCTGGGCCGCGCGTCCGATTGATTTGCCGTTGCGCCCGCGCGTAAACGTGCGCGATTCGAGCTGTCACGCGACTCGTTTGCCCGCAGTGCCTGATTTGTTGGCACTGCATACGGCGGATCCCGAACGCTTTCCATTTCTGCTCGACAGTGCGGCCATGGGCGGTACGGCGCAGCATACGCTTGGTCGCTACGACATCTTGTTTTGCGAGCCCGGCGAGGCCATCGAAGTACATCCGCAAGACGTCGCGGGTGGCGACGGGCCCGACTTTTTTGACACGCTCGATGCGCTGGCGCCGACGACGCACGCGCTGACCGACGACACGGACGGTTTGCCTTTTCGCGGCGGCTGGTTTGTTTACGCCAGCTACGAACTGGCGGCGGTGGTTGAGCCCGTGCTTGATTTGCCGTTTGATACCCGACTGCCCGTCGCATTGGCCGTACGCGTCAAGTCGGCGGTGGTGGTGTGT
>CAYGSQ010000367.1:0-3420 GCA_964352435.1 uncultured Gammaproteobacteria bacterium
GGCGTGCCGCGCAGCCGCAGTGAAAGTGTCGCGCCTGAGGGCAGCTGGCGCGGACCGCCATCTTGTGGGCCGAAGAAGGTGCCTGCCCAGGGATACGCGAACGCGGCTTCCACTCTGGCCCGTGCTCGTAACGCACCGTTTGGTGTATCAGCGGAGGGCGCCAGGTATTCAATGGATGCGATAGACGTGCCACCAAAATCGCGATCGTCTGTCGCACTCCAGGCGTATGCATTTGGCGCATTGAGACCCTCACTGAAATGGCTCAGGTTGCCGCGTTCAAGTGGCGTGGCGGTAGCCCCGGCGACGGCCCCGGCTGTGGGGTCGCGCTCCACTTGTGCGCCGTTCTTGAATACCTGCTTGATGCGGCGGCTATGCTGAATTTGTTCGTGAGGCTCACCGTCTACGACGACCAGATCCGCACGACTTCCAACCGTCACCAGGCCGCGCTCGGGCAGAGCAAACGCACGCGCCGGGGCCGCGGTGGCTGCGACGAGCGCTTCGCGTGCCGTCATGCCGGCGCGGGTCAACAGATCAAGTTCGTGATGCAGGCTGGCACCGTAGGTTGTGCCGGGGTTCGGCGCATCGGAGCCTGCAAGAATCGTGACGCCGCCCGCGTGCAGTTTGCGTACGTTGTCGAGCGCTTGCGACAGGCGCATGCCCGGCGCGCGCATCCCAAAGTCGCTGCGCAGGTTCGCACGTTGCGCAGGTGTTAATGCCAGGGCCAGTTGCGCGTCGTCGGCCAATGCGCTGCCTTCGCTCTGTGCATCAGCGCTGGCAATAATCGCAAGCGTTGGGATGACGAACATGCCGGCGTCGGCTGCCTGACGGACAAACGTGTCGCTGACCGGTTCGTCGGCAAATACGTGAACCAGTCCGTCGATGCCGGCATCAAGCATCGCCTGCGCGGCGCGCCCTTGTGAAATGTGGGCCAACGCCATCAGCCCGGCGTCATGCGCGGCGTCGATCAGCGCCTTGCACGTTGCCAAATCCAGGCTTGGAATACGGGTTTGATCGGGGATGTAGACAAGCTTGATGTAGTCCGAACCTTCACTCACGCGTTGCGCCACCCAGTCAACCGCCTGATCAGGGCCGGCGAGCGTGTCGATCGCCATGCCAAACTGGGTGCCGTGACCACCGGCGATGGTGGCGAGTGTGCCGGCGCTAAACAGGTCTGACTTGTCGGTTGGTGCGCGTGACGCTCGATCCCGGCGGCTGCCCGCCAGCGCGGAGGCTGCACTGAACATGTCCAGATTGGTCGTGACGCCAAAGCGCAGGCTGTCGCGCAGCGCTGTGCCGTACGCGTGCACATGCGCATCGATCAGGCCGGGCAGGACGGTCTGGCCCGCGAGATCGATGACGCGCGCATCGTCAGGTACCTTGATATTTTGCCCCATTGCCTGAACCAGACCGTCGTCGAGTATCAGAGTCTGGTTGTCGAGCAGGGTGTCGCCGTCGAATACGCGGGCGTTGGTAAGTGCCACAGCACCCGTTGCCGCTTTCGTCGCCGGTGCCTGCGTCGGCAACGTGAGCAAGAGAATCGCGATCAGTCCAATGACCACGCTCAGGATGCGCACAAAGGTACGCGCCAGATTGGGCGCTGCGCGCAGGTCACTCATGTTGGCGTCTCCATGCCCACAGGGCACTGGCGGCAAATAGTACGGTCATGCCAGCGATGACGGCGATGTGCAGCATGACCGGACGTTCACCGCGCGCGCCGCTGACGGCCAGTGCCAGCTCTGACAAATGATATGAGGGCAGCATCTTGGCGAACGTCTGCATCGCCGCGGGAAAGAGCATGACTGGAATCCACAGACCACCGAGCGCCGACAGCGCCAGAAAGACGATGTTGGAAATCGCGATTGCGCCGTTGGCGTTAAACAGGAAGCCAAGCGTGAGACCGATCAGTGCGAATGGAATGGCGCCGGCAAGATGTACCGCGAGCATCGTGAGCCACGTGCTGCGTGGCATGGCGACGTCACCGATAAAACCCGCGATGGCATAAATAAGTACGAGTGATAGCGCGCCAAAAATCAGCGTTGAGGCCAGCTTCGCGCCAATGTAGCTGCGGCCCGACGCGGGCGATGCACGTTTGATATCCAGCCAGCCACGCTCGCGTTCATTGGCGACCGCGACGCCGAAGCCGAAGACTGCGGGGCCCATTACGGCAAACACGCCAAACGTTGCCAAAAGATACCCGGCACTGTCTTTGGAACCCGGCAGCACCAGCGCGAACAGTGAATAGAAAGCGACGGGCATGAGCATCGTTGGCAACAGAAACTCGGGCGCGCGCAGTGCTTTGAGAACTTCGGCACCTGCTTCGCTCAAAAAGGCGTTCATGCGGCATCCTCGCGTGCCGCGCCGTCAATGCTAACCAGGTCGGCTACCGCATCCTCGAGGCTGGGTTTGGTGACGGTGAGATCGGTGGGCGCCGCATCGTTGCAAAGCAGTGCGCGCAGCGTGGCGGCTGTGTCGTTGGTGAGGATTTCAGTGAAGCGTCCGCTCAAGCGTGCACTGCGAGCACCGTCCAGCCGTCCCGCCTGCTCCGGCGTCAGCGTCGTGACGCAGCGAATCAGTGCGCCGCCTACTGCCTGACGGATATCGCTGGTAGCCGCGTGCGTGAGGACCTTGCCGTCTTTGATAATGGCGATATGGTCCGCCAGTGCGTCGGCCTCTTCGAGATAGTGCGTCGTCAACACAATGCTGGTGCCGCGCTCTGCCAGCGTGCGTGCGGTACGCCACAAGACCCGCCGCGCATCGCCGTCCAGACCCGTTGTGGGTTCGTCCAAAAACAGCAGGTCGGGCTGACCGACCACTGCGAGTGCAAACTGCACGCGTCGCTTCTGGCCGCCTGACAACGACTTGTAGCGTTTGTCGGCAAACGCGCCAAGCTCACACACCTCGATGGCGTCATTAACGGGGAGTGGTGCCGGGTAGTAGCTCGCAAACAACGCCAGATGCTCGCGCGCCGTCAGCAAATCAGGCAGGTCGGCATCTTGCAACATAACGCCGGTGCGCTGCCGGCACACGCTGCTGCCAGGCGTGGCACCAAACACCTCCAGCGTGCCGCTGCTGATGGGCGTGAGGCCCAGCACGCTGCGAATAAACGTGGTCTTGCCCGCACCGTTGGCGCCGAGAATGGCGGTGACGCCGGTGGCGGGCAACGTGAGGGAAAAGCCGTCCAGAGCGTGTTTGGCGCCGTAGCGTTTGTGCAAGTCGACGGCGCGCACGACGGGCGTGTCCTGAGAGAGTGAGGATGCATTCATAACACCATGGTAGCGACGGCTTGGGCCTGCGGCTACTGACAGATGTCATGCAGGCCAACATTGGCCTGGTCTTATTTGAGTCCCAGCGAGCCCGGATTGATGCGCCCGGACGGGTCCACGGCGCTTTTGATGCGCTCGATCAAGGCGAAGGCGTCTT
>CAYGSQ010000367.1:3430-4379 GCA_964352435.1 uncultured Gammaproteobacteria bacterium
TCTTCATTGTGACCTTCTGCAAACTTGTATGACTTGCCAATCTGCATATGCACGCCGCCGCCTGCAACAAACGCATCGGTTAGCGCGGCGCGGATGGTGGCGACGGCCGCTCGGGCCTGTTCATCGGCGTCAAAGCCAGGCAGCTTTTTAAGAATGTTCGATTCAACCGTTTTGTGGTGTAGCGCGTTCAGTTGGTCCGGCCAGAAAAACACCGGTTCGATGACAAACCCATTGGTGGCAATGGTCGCGTACAGATAGCCCACGCCGATGTCGTGTCTGTCGATGAGTTCGCGGTGCGCATCAAACACCGCAATGACGGCTTTGGTCATTGACTGAACCTTGGAGTGCGGCACCACGGTGTGCACGGGCACCCAGCGTTCACCTTTCGGACCGATAACGTTGTTCAGTGGCGTGAAAGGATTGGCGCGCAATATTTTTGGAATGGAGTTGTCGATTTCGCGGCCGCTGTGCTGAGCGCATATGTCCCGCGCCTGCTCCACAGATGCGTCGGCACTGGCGTCATCACGTTCCTCGAACACCAGGTGAAGCGAGTAGTTCACGTCGTTCATGAACCGCCGTCCCGCCATCGCGACTTTGGCGCCTTCCTTGACCGCCTTGCCCACGGAGCCGGCGGCCTTGAGCATGTTGCCCAGAGACTTGACGTCTTTGAGCAGGCTTTCACGTTGCATACGCTGGCTTTGCAGAAACGGATCGAAACCGAAACACTCCATTGGCAGACCACGGCGGGACAGTTCGCTCATCGCGGCCTGAATCGTCTCGCGGTCGTCAAAGTCGAAACTGGCAAAGCGATGTGCCGGCAACTGGTCTACCAGCTTGAGCGTGGCGGTGGCTTTGAAACCCAGCGCGCCGGTGTCGGCGCAAAAAAGGCCCGTCAGGTCCGGACCGTAGTGGCGAAAAAATGGACTGCCGTTCTTGCGTGCCGCGGAGC
>CAYGSQ010000368.1:0-4375 GCA_964352435.1 uncultured Gammaproteobacteria bacterium
CCTGTGGGTTGGCAGAAGGTGGTGTTGCCCTCCGCGTCGCCTGCGTTCTAGGACGCAAGATCGGTTGGGGCTGATTCGGCGGCGCAGGTGGCGGCGCGCACATCGCGTCGCGCGAGGGGCTCGCCAGCCAATCCGTCGCTGACACCCAATGCGCGCCAGTCGGCGCTGGCGCAGTCTTTTGCGCTCATGCGCGACGGGCCTGAAGTGGCGCAGCCGCCGCTCAGAACAAGTGCCGCGGCGAGCGGCAGGATAAAGACGTGTTTCATGGCTCTACCTGGACGTTGTGTCGAGGTAAGCAGAATATCATCGACGTCGCTTTTGCAGCGAGCTCAGGAAACCGTTAAGGGCTTCGCTTACCTCTTCAGGTGTCTCGATAGCAGGGCAGTGAGCCGCTTTGGGGCTGGTGACGTACCGCGATCCGGAAATGGCCTGATTGAGCATCTGGCTTTCGCTCGGTGGGCAAATTTCGTCGCGCTCGCCGGCCAGAATCAGCGTTGGTGCGCGAATCCGGCCAACGTCTGCGCTCAGATCCTTGCGCCGCGCGTAGGCACGCACGGCTTGCGACAAGCCTTTCGCATCGCGTTTCTTAAATTCGGTGCGCCAGTGTTCGACTTGTATGCGGCGATCTTCATCGCGCAAAAAATGCTGGCCAAATACTTTTTGCATCATGCGCGACGCGAACGGGCGCATGCCGAGCAGTCGAATGCCCAACGCCAGCAATTGCATTTGCCGCTTGCGCTGCGCCTCCTCGGCGTCGCTGGTGGCGGCCAGCAAGGTCAGCGACTTGACCAGTTCGGGCCGTTTCGTCGCAATGTGCATGGCGACCGTGGCGCCCATGGCGCCGCCGACCAGATGACATGGCTCGTAGCGCGCGGTCTGGATCAATTGGATGAGGTCGTCGGCCAGGTCTTCCATGTCGTAGCCGCCGCTTGGCGAGCCGCTGCGACCGTGGCCGCGCAAATCGTACTCAACGCAGCGATAGCGACTGCGCATCGCCAGTACCTGGTTGTGCCACGCCCGCCCGCTCATAAACAGGCCATGGATAAACACGATGGTTTCCTGGCCGGTGCCGTGTTCTTCGACAAAGTATTCACAGCCGCGAATCATACGTTTGGGCATCGGAAAATCCCTACGAGATCGCGTGCTTGAGGTTGGCGTTTTTCACGTTGGCAACACTAGCAAGCGTCCAGCGTCTTGTCAGCGCAACGTAAACATAACGCCGCGTAAAATAAGTGCGTTTCACTACTCGGCTACTCGAATCAGCAGGGCGTCGATGTTTTGTTCGCGAAGTCGCGTACGCAGTTTGTTTACTTTAATGAGCTGCGTCTCTGGACCGATTCGCACACGATGATAGGTTTTGTCGTCGACGGTGACGCGCTGAATGTTGGATTCTATGCCCTGCAGGGCAAGCCGCGCCTTGACCCGGTCCGCATCGCTAAACTTACGGAATGAGCCGGCCTGGAGTACGTAGGCCCCCGGTTTTTTGACCTCGTCTAACGGCGAGGTTTGCTCAACGCGCTCGGCGGCCTCGGGCACGATCACCTCAAAATTTGGCAGCAGCTCGTAAAACCCGTAGCGATCTTTGGCCGGCTCGGTGTTCTGCAGGTCGTCTTTGATTTTTGGCTCGACGTGCGCGACGGGCTCCTCGTCCTCAGCGCTCGGCGGTGGTCGCACGGTCGCGGGCACAGGGCGGTCAGGCTCGCGGGTCGGCGCCGGTGCCAACGCGTAATATACGACCGCAGCCGCGACGACGCCCAGGGCAAAGCCGCCGAACAAAAAGCGCACCGGTGACGGGGCTTTCTTGCCGCGGCGGCGACTCGTGCTCGATTTTTTGTAGTCTCGACCCATTCGCCGGTTCTCGCTACATGCGCTCGGGCGCGCCAACGCCCAAAAGGGCAAGGCCGTTTTGCAGTACCTGACGCGTGGCCATGATTAGCGCCACACGTGCATCGCGCAGCTCATCGTCGTCAATGACCACTCGGCAGTTGGGGTCGTTGTAAAAGCTGTGCAGGCTTGCGGCAAGGTCGCGCAAGAAGTGCACGATGGTCTGCGGCGCGCGATCGCGTGCGGCAATGGTCACCTGTTCTGCGTAGCGCGCCAGTGTTTTGATCAGCGCCAGCTCCTTATCCTGCACCAGCCGGCCGACGTTCGCGCGCGCTCGCGCTTCGTCAAAACTGAGCGATTGCTCGGGCAACTTCTGCAGCATCTGACAAATGCGTGCGTGCGCGTACTGCACGTAGAAAACCGGGTTTTCTTCGCGATGACTCTTGGCCAGATCCAGGTCAAAGTCGAGATGCTGATCGTTGGACCGCATCACGTAAAAGAAGCGCGCGGCATCGTTGCCGACTTCTTCGCGCAACTCGCGTAGCGTGACAAATTGTCCGCCGCGTGTGGTCATGGCGACTTTCTCGCCGTCGCGATACAGGCTGACAAACTGCATCAGCTGCACCTCGAGACTGTCGGCGTCCTGGCCCATTGCGGTCAGGCCTGCGCGCACGCGCGCGACGTAGCCGTGGTGATCAGAGCCCAGAATGTCGAGCAGCGTGTCATGGCCGCGCAGGCGCTTGTCCAGATGGTAAGCAATGTCGGAGGCAATGTAGGTGCGCTGGCCGTTGGCGCGCACAACAACCCGGTCTTTGTCGTCGCCATAGTTGCTGGCTTTGAACCAGACCGCGCCGTCTTTTTCGAACGTGTTGCCATGTTCGGCGAGCCGCTCGAGGGCTTTGTCCACCGTGCCATCGCCGGTCAGGCTGCGCTCGGAAAAGTAGCGGTCCATGGTGACGCCAAATCCGGCGAGGTCGTCACGAATGTCGTCAAGAATCGCATTCAAACCGAAGTCAAAGACGGCCGCATATTGATCGCCCAGCAGCGCCTTGGCGTTGGCGATGACCGCGTCAATATAGGCATCCTTGTCGCCGCCGGCAGCTTCGTCCGCGGGCAGATGTGCCAGCACGCTGGCGGCGTCTTTGAGCAGTGACTCGCCGTGCTCGGCCCGCAATGTGGCGGCGATGTCGCGGACATAGTCGCCGCGGTAACCGTTCGCAGGAAAGGGCAGCGCTTCACCCAGCGCTTGCAAATAACGCAGCCACACACTGGCCGCGAGAATGTCCATTTGGCGGCCCGCATCGTTAACGTAGTACTCCTTGTGTACTTCGTAGCCCGTGGCCTTGAGCAGCGCGGCCACGCACTCGCCGTAAGCCGCGTGACGCCCGTGACCCACATGCAACGGACCGGTCGGGTTGGCCGAGACGAACTCGACCAGCACACGGGTGCCGGCACCACTGTCGTTGCAGCCAAAACCCGCGCCCGCGTCAATGATCTGGTACACCAGTGCTTGGGCCTGGCCTTCTGCCAACTTGAAATTGATGAAGCCCGGTCCGGCAATCGAGGTGTCGCTCAGGATATCGCTGGCCGGCAGGCTGGCGACGATGCGCTCGGCCAGCGCGCGTGGCGGCACACCGGCGGTCTTGGCCAGCGCCATGGCGACGTTCGAGGCGAAGTCGCCGTGGCGTGGATCACGGGTGCGTTCGAGCTGCAGGGTGGGTACCGCAAGATCGGGAAATTCGCTGGCACGTAACGTGTCGAGGGCTTCACCCAAAAGGGCGATAATCTGGTCTTTCAACGGGGTCACTAATTCGGTCGGTCAGGGAACTGGGAAGTCTACCCATCTGTTTAGCGCGTTGCATTAGTACAAGTCGATTGGGTCCACGTCGATGCCAAAGCGCACCCGATGGGTGCGGGCCAGTGCGGCCAAATCCTCGGTGATGTGGTGCAGGACGCCGTTGAGTAGCTTGCGGTCACCGGACTGCAGCAGCAGCTGTGCGTGGTACTCATTGGCGCGGCGAAGCATGGGCGCGCTGGCAGGGCCAAGCACCGTAACCCCCGCTACATCACCAATGCGCAGCCCGACCTGGTGCAGAAAGTCGTGGGGCGCGGTGTTATTCGCCCCCCGAGCGCGCACCAGCGCCAAATTCGAAAACGGGGGCCATAGCGCGTTTTTGCGATCGTCCAGTGCTGCGTCCGCAAAGGCCTCGTAGCCCGATTCGATCAGGCCGGTGAGCAGAGGGTGCTCGGGAAACGCGGTCTGGATGTAGACCTCGCCCGCGCGTGCGCCGCGTCCGGCCCGCCCGCACATCTGGACGATCTGCTGGGCCAGGCGCTCACCTGCGCGAAAATCGGTGCTGAACAGGCCCTGATCGGCGTAAATCATGCCCACCATCGATACCTCGGGGAAGTGATGGCCCTTGGTTAACATCTGCGTGCCGACCAGAATGTCGATCTGGCGTTTTTTCATGCGCGTCACCAGGGCGTCCAGCTCACCACGCCGGCGCGTTGTGTCACGATCCAGGCGTCCAAACCGCGCCGAGGGAAAATG
>CAYGSQ010000369.1:0-4348 GCA_964352435.1 uncultured Gammaproteobacteria bacterium
CTCAATGACCGGTACGTCCGTCTCGTCAGACGTGTTGCTCATATGCCCACTTTGCTGAATATAATCGAGAAGATGGCGTCCACGACGATAACCAGAAAGATGGAGTGCACGACGCTCATGGTGGTGTGCCGACCAACTTGCTCGGCACCATGCTTGGCCTCGAAACCCTGATAGCAGCCGACCGCCGCAATCATGATGGCAAACACCGGCGCCTTGCCCAGGCCAATCATGAGTGAAGCCAACGACACGGACTGGGACAAGCGCTCGATAAAACTGACGAAACTGATATCGAGCAGCGAATTGGCCATGAACATACCGCCCAGCACGCCCATGAAATCGGCGAACACGGTGAGCAGCGGCAGCGCTATGACCAAAGACAGAAATTTGGGCAAGGCCAGCGCGTCGAGCGGCGCGACCCCTAAAGTGCGCAGGGCATCAACCTCTTCGGTCACTTTCATGGTGGCAATCTGCGCCGTATAGGCAGAGCCGGTGCGCCCGGCGACGATAATCGCCGTGATCAGCGGCGACAGTTCGCGCAGCATCGACAAGCCGACCAGGTCGGCAATAAATACACCGGCGCCATATTGCTGCATCAGGACGCCGCCCTGATATGAAATAACCAGGCCGAGCAAAAACGACAGCAAACCCACAATGGGCAGCGCATCGAAACCCGCCTCTTCCACGCCCCGAATCACCGTGCGCCAGCGCAGGTTGCTGGGCGTAAACACAACGCGGATGCCCGCGAGCGTCAGGCGCCCGATGAACGCCAGGAACGTTAGATATTTATTGAGGATCGAATGGGCATCACGGCCGATTTCCTCAATAAACCCCGGCGACGGTAGTGGCTCGAGATCTGCGGGGTCGGCCTGCTGCGACGTGATCAGTTTGAGCAACGCAAGCTGGTCGTCGGTTCCCGCTACATCGAGGGTCGCGCCATCCGCGGCAAAAAGCTGCTGTGCACGGCACACGAGCCACGCGCCGGTGGTGTCAAATCGATCGACGGAGTTCAGGTCGAGCGTCGTGCTGCGGGCCGTATCAAGACCCAGCTTGTGCGGCATGCCACCCAGACCAAACGCGGTCCACGTGCCCATCGCCACATGCTCGGCATCACGCACCGCGATGGACGCGGGCGTGCAGGTTTGAAGTCGGGTTTTTGTCCTGCTCATTGTGCTCTACCTCATCACGAGGCCAGCATAGCGCAAGCGTCGCGGTCTTATTTGACCGGCAGGATATCTAGCCCGCTTTGCGCCGCGTAATACGCCGCCAAATTGGCGATTTCTTCATCCGTCAGGTTGGTCGCAAACGCACCCATGATGCCATTGGCACGCTCACCGCTGCGATACTGTTTGAGCGCAACGCGCAGATAGTCTGCGTATTGCCCCGCCAGATTTGGGAACTGGTCAGAAATTGCGATGCCTTCGGCGCCATGGCAAGACGCGCACTCGGCGGACTTTTCCTTACCCGCGGCAACGTCGCCTGCGCTGGCTGAGACGGCGAGCGCCAGTGCAGCGCTGGCGATAAAAACCTTGATGGACTGCATCATGATCCGCTCCCGATCGAGGCAATGTAGGCCGAAATGTCAGCAATGTCGGCGTCGCTCATTGAGCCCGCCTGCGCCTTCATTGTCGGGTGCTGGCGCTCGCCCGAACGGTAGGCCTTGAGTGCGACACTGATGTAGTTGGCGCTTTGGCCACGCAGTTTCGGCACGCTGTAGGTCGGATAAATGTTCTTGTACGCCTCGGAGCCGTGACAACCGGTGCAGGTCCAGGCTTTGGCTTTGCCCGCGACAACGTCGCCATCGGCGGCGGCAGTTACGGCCAGGCCGGTGGACAGCAGCACGACACACACTGCGACGGCACGTCGACGAAGGGTGGTCGACGATGCGAAAAGCGAAGACTTCATACGATTGGGCTCCCGATTATAGACAGCGGCGCAGCCAATGGCGCACCATAATGCGGGCCGAAGAATACCATTGTTGCCCTGCAAAACGAACCCCGAAACCGCTGACTGGATCACAGTTGTGACCGAAGCGGTACACTGCGCCACATGGCCCATTCACCCGACACGACCGAGTCTGCAAGCTTACTCAAACATGACCTCTTTGGCAGCGTTTGGCTCAAGCACGATTCACAAGGCGCCGCGTTCATCTGTCGTGATATTCGCAGCGCAGCATGGTGGACCCGGCCAGTGGCGCGCGCTTTGGCCAGACGCGAGGCTCGCACGCTGACGGCTCTGGACGGTCTGGACGGCTTGCCGCGACTGCTGCATTTTGACCGCGATGTGTTGCATCGCAGCTTTATGGCGGGTCAACCGATGCACACGGCACGGCCGGTCGACCCGGCGTATTTCAAAGCGGCACAACGCTTGCTGTTTCAGGTACATCGCCGTGGCGTGGTGCATAACGACACCGCCAAGGAACCCAACTGGCTGGTACGCGCGGACGGCAGCCCCGGCCTCATCGATTTTCAGTTGGCCCTTTGTCGGCCCCGCCGCGGGCGCTGGTTTGGCGTGTTGGGGCGCGAAGATATCCGCCACCTGCTCAAACATAAGCGCACCTATGCCGCGGATGCTCTCACGGCCCGTCAGCGCGCGATATTAGCCCGCCCGGCATGGACCTCGCGCCTGTGGCGGCGGACGGTAAAGCCGGTCTATCTATTTGTTACCCGTCGGGTTTTTAATTGGTCTGATCGCGAGGGCGCCACGGACCGGGGCGCGCGTTAAACGCTTGGACGCGACGCGGACTCGGCGCCGGTCAGCTATGTGAAGAAATCAGGCCTATACGGATGGCGTAGCGCACCAGTCCGGCCACATCGTGAATCCCCAGCCGATCCATGAGCTGAGCGCGATGGGTTTCGACTGTTTTGACGCTCACGTTGAGCAACTCCGCAATTTCGCGCGTCTTATACCCTTCAACCACGAGCTGCAGGATTTCTCGTTGGCGCGGCGTCAAGCGATCAAGCGGGTCTTTCATGCCCTTCGACGACGCAATCTGCTTTTCCAGGCGCTCGCGAATTTCGCCCTCCCCCAAATAACGCTCACCGCGTGCGACGGTCATGATCGCCTTCTCAAGCTCGGGCGCCGCCGAGTCTTTGACCAGATAGCCATCGGCGCCGTAGCGCAATGACTGGATGACATATTCGTCTGTCGAATACATCGAGAGCATCAGAATTTTTGTATTGGGGTAGATTTTTTTCATGCGGGCGGTGGTTTCCAGCCCGTTGAGCCCCGGCATCGTGATATCCATAATGACGACATCCGCCGGGTCCTGGCGCATTGCCAGCAACGCTTCTCGCCCGTCGCGCGCTTCCCGAATCACCTCGATTCCGGGGGCCGCGGACAGCAGCGAGCGAATGCCTGCGCGCACCAGCGTGTGATCTTCCACCAACATGACTTTAACGGACATAGCGCCTTCCCGGATTTCTCCGCTCGCATTTTGAGTGTAGGCGTAAATTCGAATTGTTGTAGTCAGATCGCCAGTCGCACGCTGTCGCTTTTCAACGTCAGCGCGAGTTGCCATACTGACTCCTTTTGACCGGTTGTGACAACCCCATGGCTTCAAGTGAAAATTTCGACCCCGGCAGAATCCGCTCTGCCCGCGACAAAGTGTTCGGTATCCAAATGGAGTTATCCACGGATGATCCTATGAAACTCCTACTCGGCGACGACTGGGAGACCGTTCGCTGGTACGCGACAGCGGCCGAGCGCGACCGGGCCTACGATGAAATACGTGGCCAACATGTGTGGTCACGCAGCGGTGACCGGCCGACGATGCGCTATAAAAAGATCGACGGCAACAAACCGAACGCGCCGATTCTGCCGCGCGCGCGATGAGCGAAGACTTGTCAACGGAGGCACTGGCTGAGTTTCCGATACGCGTCACCGAGCGCGTAAGGTTCCGTGATATGGACAGCTATGGTCACGTCAATAACGCGGTCTATCTCAGTTACTTTGAGGCCGCGCGCATGGCGTATCTCGAGCGCATCAAGTTGACGCTCGATCTGGCCAAGCCTGGCGTCGGCCCAATACTCGCCGAAACCAGTTGCCGCTTTCGGCTGCCTCTTACCAGCCCGGACACCATCGACATCGGTGCGCGCGTGACACAGTGCGATCAACGCTGGTTCAAGATGGACTACTGCGTAGTCAGCCGTGCGCAAGGCGCCGTCGCCGCGCACGGCAATGGACGCGTTGTCGCGTATGACTACGCACAGGCGCGCGTCGCCAACATTCCCGATGCCGTACGTGATGCCATTCGCACGCTCGAAAACCTTCCCTGAATAGATGGCCCCATTCGTCGCCAACACGGCAGGTCCGCAGCCCCTCTATCTCCGTGAACATTAAGACGCCGCCA
>CAYGSQ010000370.1:0-4307 GCA_964352435.1 uncultured Gammaproteobacteria bacterium
ATTACTTGATCGCGAGTACCCTCGCGACGATCGGCTGTCTTATATATGGCGCGCAATTCGTCGGCCGCGTGGTGGATGCTCGCGTTATGAGCGCCGCGGTCGTGATGATTGCCCTTGGGGCCTGTTGGTACGCTGCGGCGAGGATTATAGATGCGTTCCGCTAAACAATCCCCGCGGCCCGGTGGACACACTATGGTAAACCGCGGGTCACGCTTGTGGCGCGCGCCGCAATTCTCTAGTCTCTGCATTTAATAACAAGCACCTTAAGAGTGCGCCAAGTTGGGTTCGTCCCAAACCTCAAAGGCCAACAACCATCAGGCATGCAAGCGCGGGTGTTACAGCGAGCGCACGGCATGCTGCACCACGGCTGAGGCCGTCTACGGAGATTTACATGAAGACCTTTTGGATTGCGCTGCTCGTCCTGCTGGCACCGCTTGCAATGGCCAACGATCAGGCATCGGCCACCTGGCCCAAAGACACCAGCAGCGTTGTGGTGCGAGCCTATTTTGAAGACGCGGACGTCATGCAAAAATTTGCCGCCTACAAGGCGCCCTGGAAAGTGGATCGCAAAAAGGGCTACCTGATTGTCGACGTCGACGAACTCGAGTTCAATGACATGATCGAGGCGGGCTTTCGCGTAGAGATTGATACCCTGCGCACGCTTGAGCTGAACACGCCGCGCGCCATCGACGGCGCACAACGTGCCGGCATCCCGGGTTTCGCCTGCTATCGCACCGTGGCCGAAACTTTCGCGACGGGCGCGCAACTCGCGGCCGAATACCCGAATCTTGTGAGCTGGATCGATGTGGGTGACTCATGGGAAAAGACCGCCGGGTTTGGCGGCGACGACATGATGGTGCTCAAGCTGACCAATTCGGCGATTACGGGCGACAAGCCCAAGCTGTTTAACACCAGTGCCATCCATGCGCGCGAGTACACCACCGCGGAGCTCAACACGCGTTTTGCTGAGTACCTGATCAACAATTACGGCGTGGACGCAGACGCTACCTGGTTGCTCGACAATCACGAAATCCATTTGATGTTGCACGCCAACCCGGATGGCCGCCGCAAAGCGCAGACGGGTCTCTCGTGGCGCAAGAACGGCAATCAGAATTACTGCGGTGCGACGTCGAATGACCGTGGCGCCGACCTGAATCGCAACTTCGAATTTGGCTGGGGCTGCTGCAACGGCTCGAGTGGCAATCAGTGCAGCGGCATTTATCGCGGTCCCGCGCCCGGCTCCGAGCCGGAAGTCACCTCTGTACAGGCCTACCTGCGCGCAATCTTTGCCGACAGTCGCGGCCCCAACGACACGGACGCGGCCCCCGCTGATACCTCGGGTATCTACATTGATATTCACAGCTTCAGCGAGCTGGTGCTGTGGCCGTGGGGTAATACCTTTACCGTGGCGCCAAACGGCCTGCAGATGCAAACGCTGGGACGACGCCTGGCGTTTTATAACGGCTATGAGCCACAACAGGCGACCGAGTTGTACATCACCGACGGCACCACCGATGATTTTGCTTACGGCGATCTCGGCATCGCGGCCTACACTTACGAATTGGGCACCACGTTCTTCCAGGACTGTGGCACGTTCGAAAGCACTATTTTCCCGGACAACCTGCAGTCGCTGATTTATGCCGCGAAGAGTGCACGGGCGCCGTACATTTTACCCGGTGGTCCGAAAGCCGAAGACGTCGGTTTGAGTAGCTCGGCGATTGCGCCGGGGCAGGCGGTTAGCGTTACGGCACGCATTGACGACACCCAGTTCCGCAATTCGAACGGCACCGAATCTACGCAGCCAATTAACGCGGCACAGGTGTTTGTCGACACGCCGCCATGGGCCGCAGGTGCGACACCGATCGACATGATGGCAGCGGACGGTTCGTTTAATTCGACCGCTGAGAATGTCAGTGCCACGCTCGACACGTCGGGTCTGAGCCAGGGGCGTCACACTGTCTATGTTCACGGTCAGGACACCTCGGGCACCTGGGGCGTGGTCAGCGCCGAATTTTTGTATGTCATCGATCCGGCGACCGCGCCGCGCATTAGTGGACGTGTGATGGCCGCGGACACCGGTGCGGGTCTTGCCGCCACGGTCAATGCAGGCAGCTTTTCGACGACCACCGATGCCAACGGCGATTGCGACCTACTGCTTCTCGCCGGCTGCTATGACATCAGCGTTGTGCCGGATGACACGGCTTACGGTGAGCAGACGCTGGCCGACGTGGCCGCGGTGAACAGTCAGGTTACGACGCAAAATTTCGCGCTCTACCCGTTCTGCGCCATCTTCAGTGACGATATGGAAACAGCCGAAGTGCCGTGGACTGCACAAGGCAACTGGGCGCGGACCAGCAGTGATGCCAACAGCGGTTCGTTTTCGTATACCGATTCGCCCGGTGGCGAGTACGGCAACAACGTGATCGCTTCGTTGATCTCGCCCGCGCTTGACCTGTCACAGATCGGCACCATCTCGCTGGATTTTGCCAGCCTGTGCGACACCGAAGCGACGTACGACTTCTGTAACGTCGACATATCACGTGACGGCAGTGAGTGGGAACAGGTCGCAAGCTACGACGGCTTGTCCAGTTCGTTCGTTGATCGCTCACTCACCATCACCTCATTGGCCGGTGCCGCGGCTGCGCAGGTTCGCTTCCGGTTTACATCAGACGTCACGGTTACCGAAGATGGCTGGTACGTAGACGACGTCGTGGTGCGCGGAGCCGGCGCGCAGTGCGTGACGACCACCGATTTGGATGGCGATGGCGTCAGCGACATGCTCGACAACTGCACCAACGTGGTCAACGCCGATCAGCAGGACACCAATGGCGACGGGTTCGGCAATGCCTGCGATGCGGACCTCAACAATGACAACATCGTTAACGTGGTTGACCTCGGTATCTTGCGTACCTTGTTCTTCCAATCGGGTGCACTGGATTCGGACTTTAACGGTGACGGCGTCACCAACGTGGTCGATCTGGGCCTCATGCGCACGATGTTCTTCCAGCCACCGGGACCGAGTGGTCTGGTTGCGCCGTAAGTTCTAACGCGATGATTGATGAGCCCGCTGCGCCGCGTGCGCAGCGGGCTTTTTTGTTGGAGAGCGATGACCCGGTGTCGCACACCAGATCCAAACGGGCGCAAAGGAGACGACGTCATCAGTTAGTTAGGTGTCCGGGTCGGGCACCGGGCAGATCACCGGACACGACCCTCCGCCTATCGCGGCGTCAACAAAAGCAAATTCTCACGCTGATTAATTTGCACATCAAAATGCTGCAGGAACGACAGTCCGAGTAACCCATCCAGCGGTCCCATATCTTCAAGCAGCACGACCGGCACCTGCTCAACCACCGCGCCCGCCACATCCAGTGAATCGAGCGTAAACGATTGCGCATAGATGCGTCCGTTGGCCGTCTCCAGTTCGATGGGCGGTGCGCCGCGCGCGAAGATGTCGTTCATGCCCAGGCGCAACAACGTGCTCGTATTGATGGCGGTGTAACTCGCGCCGGTGTCCAGCAAGAAACGGAAGGCCTGGCCTGAACCGTTGATGCGTACATTGACGTACAGCGCGCTGCCCGAGGACTGCAACGGTGCCTCAATTTGTGAGGTCACCTGACGCCGCTGACGCGCAATCCCAAGGTCGCGTGCAGCATCGGCTGCGTACGTCGGGTCGAGGTCAACAGCGCGCTGCAAGTGAAAGGCGGCGTCGGCATACCGACCAGCGTCGAACAGTAATTCGCCCAGCAAAAAATGGTAGGGCGCGTACTGACTATCCTCGGCAGCCATGTCGCTCAGCAAGGTCATCGCGGCATCGTCAGACAACAGGCCGGAGTTGACGTAGCGACTGACTTGCTCGCGCAAAACCGTCGTGACGTCCGTCGTGTTAACCGGGAACGCATTGCCGGTTTGTACGGCAAACTCACGCAGCAACGCAATGGCCTCGGCGTGCGATCGCAGAGTCGCCGCGAGTGCGTAAAGCGCGCGCAGGACATCTTCGTTGGCACCGAAGCGCGGAATCTGACGTAGCAGCAGCGAGAACGCCTCCGAGCGCTGGTCAGTCGCCGCGAGCGCCCGCGTATGCTGGACCTGTGCCCCGTACACGGCCTGCAAAAAATCCGGTGGCATCAGTTGTGGCGCGCGATCGTGCAGCCGCTCGGCGACGCCCAGTGCCGCCTCCCAGCGACCGGCCGCAAAAAGTTGGCGGAATTCCACGGCAAGTCCCTGCGGCTGATCAAACACCAGCGCCGAGAAACCGGCCAGCGACGTGACCGGGATTGGCAATGACCGCTCAAGCAGGTCACGCAAAG
>CAYGSQ010000371.1:0-4297 GCA_964352435.1 uncultured Gammaproteobacteria bacterium
GGCTGGTATCGATGATCAGCGTGCCGCCCGCACCGACGTCAAAATTGCGCCGTATGTCGTCGGCGGTGGCCGCCGTGGCGAAGAATCCGGCCACAATGGCCAGTATAGAAGTACGAATAAGTGTGGCATCCAGGCGCATAGTCAGTCTCCGGTGAGCGTGGTATGCGGTTTAGATGACACGATGTCGCGGATGGTTTAACTCACCCCACGTTTTCATTTTCCATGACCAACTGGGGCAATCCTTTGCCCCTCGCGCGTCCCTGCGCCAGGGCCATGTTCAATCCATGAGGCCCCTCAGCCAATTCAAAAATGCCAATTCGCCCGCCGAGTTGTCGGTGTTTTCGGCCTTGCCACCGCGATCGGTCGCATCGGTCGAGTACCCGCCCGTGGCAACGGTGACGGCCTGGTCGGTCGCAGTCGTGTCGTCGGCCAGAGCCGGCGACGCGATCATCAGGAGACTTGCAGCAGCAGCAGCGCGAATCAGATTGAGTGAGGTATTCATGAGCGTTTCCTTTGCAACTATTTGAGTTCAAGGCGCGTTTGAGCGCGTCCTTGGGGATCAATGTGCAAAAGAAAGGCGCCGGCCACCGCAAACCGCGAATTGGCGATTTGCAGCAGAGTTCTGCGTTTAAGTGCAGGCCTCCGCTCACCGACAATGCGGCTCTAACCGGCATGAACCGCCATCGGCGGGGTGGCCGGCGCGCTGCTCCAGGCATCGTCAAGAACAATTTGGTCGGGTGCCAGGTCAAGGCCATAGCTGGCATCGGCGCGGCGCGTGTAGATTCGATAGTCGGCGTAGCTGGCACCGCCTTTAATCAGTGACTTAAGCGTGCGCGCGATGCGGCTGCGTGCCGACCGCAACGCTTCGCGGCTGGGTGCACGTGCCGAATTGCCCAGCTCAGACTTGATATGGCCTCCGAGCAGGCAAGCATCGTAGAGTTCGAGGTAGTCATCCGACTCGTCGACAAGCTGTTCGTCACTGACAAACGGCGTACCGGCAAAAGCTCGCCGCGCATAGTAGGCATAGAGTGCAGCAGCTCGTGGTTCGAACCGCGGGTGACGCATGTGGTGCGAGCTGTTGCAGCAAATATCGAAGGCATTCGAAAAGCGAAACTGCAATCCGTGAAACGAGGCGCTGACTTGCAGATGAGCGTGACTCTCCAGTCCGTGGCATAAGGTCGAGTAGTCGACCTGCCGGGCCAGATTACGTACCGAGGCGATTGATTCGATTCGCGCAAAGGGGACGTCGGCGATACCTATTTTCGGACGGCGTGGATCTGTATTCATGGACGAGCAATAGAAATTCTCATCCAACTGCGTGTCGCGGTCTGCAACCACCTGCACTAAACGATCCTGCGGCCGACCCAAAAGTGATAACGCATGGCCCGCGAAAAAATACGGGACCACATCGTAGTCCGCACCGAGGCAGACCCACAGCTCCGTTTGTGGATCATCGGTGATCCGCTGGATGGTCCGCAGGATAAAATTGCCGATGTCGCGGCGACTGTCCGATTGTGACAGCCCGCCCGCGACCGCATGCGGCTGACATAGCTGAGGCATGGTCTGGACATTTAGCTTTACGTCACCGGCATCTGCGCCGCCAAGTGCGCAGCAGAGTTGTTTGAATCGCGGGTGGCGAATCAAGCGAGCATCAATCGAATGTGCACCAAACTGGTCAGTGATCGCGATAACTTCGTCTGGCCTCCATGCGGGCGTCATACAGCCAAGCCCATACACGGCCTGAGTTACAATCTGCGGTCGCTCGCGTACGAAGCAAATCAGAATTTTCTTTTTTGTCTCGGAGCTACTCGCATTCAGGCGATGCATTTGCAGACGATTCATTAATTAGCAACTCCATGCACAAGTCATTTGCAATGACCAAGATTTCCTCATTGGCCGCCGGCAGGTGGGTCCGTGTCGCCACCTGAAATTTGATACACGCCAAATCCAAGGCGCATTTTTTTGTCTTCGCTAGTGGTCTCGAATTCCTTCTTGTCTCTCAGCCAGCGCTCCATGCGCCGGTAAAAATTCGTCGCTTCCCGTTCCAACACCGCGCGGAAAGCAGCTTCGTGCTCGACGGCGATGTCTTCTGCGGTTGTGCGAATCTCAATTCGCGACAGCTCATCTTCAGTACGCTTCAGGTTGAAGCTGACCGTGCCGACAAAATCCGCAATCAGTCCGCCCATGCGCTCCGTGTTGTCCTTGTTTCCAAATGCCGGCAGGAAAAAGTCTCGCAACGGCACTATTCGTCCGTGCGCGTCCTTGCGCACGGCGCCACCTTCTAGTAGTTCCCTAAGTGTGGTAGTCGGCGGTACATCACTGAAAAATCTCAGCGCCAAGCGCGAAAAAGAAGGTTCCGGACCGTCGAAATCGAGGACCAGCGGCGTACCGCCGGGATCGAGATATCGTGCGCCCGTATGCCATTCCCGTAGTAGTTCTCCCAGCCCGTACCTTTTTTTGTCCGAGTGCAACGTCGGATTTTCTTTATCACTGAGCTGCCGCAAACGTTTTACGTCGTTCCTCGACAAACCGGTTAGTAAAGCCGTACGCGCGATGTTGGTTGGACGTCCCGAACGACCGTAGTCTTCGGTCACAACATTGACATACGCCTGCTTGACCAGGTCTACAAACTGCCGCCCATTGATGCCGCCGTATAAAGCCATCCTGACAATGGATGGCAAGAATCGATGGATCGCCGCTGCTGCTACGCCGTCAGTATCAGTGCTCATATATGATAATTAATTGCAATATAGGTGTCGACAGACACGTTTCCATCACTTTATGGACTTTTCTTGCATATATCTACCTTATCGAGCCGCGTACACATATTTGCTAAATCCTGGACGAACCTGGGCGTTTCGCACTAATTTAGGGCGGAAATTTATGTGAAAACAACCCACGGAACCGTGGAAAATACCCGTAGCGGGTGACAACCGGACCGCAAAACCGAACGGATTGCGGGAAAACACTGCGACCGCACGATCCACACCGGGATCGAGCGATCAATAAGCACCCGGTCAGGCGCTATTTTTTGACGGCCTGAAACTGGTATACAGCTTTCACAATTCCCACATGACTATCAATCCAAATAAAGTGTTCATGACTCGTCCTCGCTATCCAAAAAGTCACTTCATCAACGTTTCGACAAAAAACATGTACTCGAGCGCGGTACGATAGGCCAATTGATCCTGATTGGCCGTACCGCCGTGTCCGCCTTCAGTATTCTCATAGTAATAAAACGGGTAGCCGTAGGCGTCCATTTTTGCCGCCATCTTGCGAGCGTGTCCCGGATGCACGCGATCATCCTTGGTTGAGGTATAAAACAGTACGTCCGGCATACGCGCGTTTGGCTGCAGGGCCTGATACGGCGAGTACTGCGAAATGTAAGCGCGTTCAGCTTCGATATCCGGATTGCCGTATTCCCCAACCCAGCTCGCGCCGGCGAGAAGCTTGTGATATCGCAGCATGTCGAGCAGCGGCACGCCGCAATCAATGGCGGCATACAGGTCAGGACGCTGCACCATCGCCGCGCCCATCAACAGTCCACCATTGGACCTGCCAATGGCGCCAAGTTTTTGTGCTGTGGTCACGCCACGCGCAATCAGATCGTCACCGATCGCAAAAAAATCATCAAACGCAAGTTGACGATTTTCATTCAATGCGGCTTTGTGCCACGCCGGCCCGTACTCACCGCCACCGCGAATGTTTGACAGCACCAGCACACCGCCCCGCGCGACCCACAAGCGACCCGCAAGCGCGCCGTGTTGCGGACGACCTGGGTCCTCATAATAGCTCGGCAATATGGACCCGCGAAAACCGCCGTAGCCATACTGAATGGTCGGGGCGTCGCCGCCCGCCAACACATCTTTGCGACCCATTAGAAAATACGGCACGCGCGTGCCGTCACTACTGATGGCAAAATGCTGCTCAACGATGACGTCGCTGGCGTCATACATCTGCGGTAGCGACTGAATCTTCGTTACCTCATTGTCCTGCGCGACATAGTAGAGGCTGTCGGGAATCGTCAAGCTCTCATAACTGACCAACAGGTCGTTGCCTTTGCCGTTGGCGCTGCTGATCGCCACGTTGCCATTGGCGGGCAACTCAATCTCGGTGACCTGCCAGCCGGCAGGGGTGGCAGACAGTCGCTTCAGCGTACCAATAACATCGTCCAGCAATACGATGAACAAATCATCCTGCCCCGCAAGCACCTGCTCAAGCGCCTCGGATGATGAAGGGGCGTAAATGAGCGAACTGTCGAACCCGCCATCCGCCCGCGTAGTCAACGCCACCAATG
>CAYGSQ010000372.1:0-4297 GCA_964352435.1 uncultured Gammaproteobacteria bacterium
TCATCTGACAGGCAATTGCGTATCGCTTTGGCCGCACGCGCGGTCGACACCGGCAGCTCGTCGGGCAGCACACCGAGATTCGACAACATACGCGCAAGGTAGTCGTCCAGTCCGTCCATCCAGCGCCCCATCCACGCATCGCTGCCTTCCTGCGCTATTTGTTGCAGCACCCGGTGCACCGTTGTGCCAACGTGACGCGCACTGTCGCCCGCCCAGTCAGACTGCCGTTCGTTATCAACCGGCAGCACCATATCGCTGGCGCGCCAGGGTTTGAGGTACGGCGTTTGCGGTAACTCCCACTGCGACGGTACGCGGGTCAAACCGGCGACCGTGCTGTGATCGTCCTCAACCATATCGACGCTCCCTGCGCTCTCATCCACAGATGCGACAAATTCCTCGCCAAGGGCTGGCCACAAAATGCCGGCCAGCGTGTTGCTCGCGGGCGCACGCGGGGCATCATCTTTGCCGCGTTTCAACTGGGCCAGAAAATGCAGCGACTCTCGAGCACGCGTCGCCGCCACATAAAGAAGCCGCAACTGTTCAGATCGATCGCGCCGTTTTTGCACATGGGCAACATAGCGCCCAATAGGATCGTCCGCCTCACTTGCATTGATGGGTGCGAGTAACCGTCGCGTCATACCCGATTCGTCGGTGAGCTCGAGCCACTGCAGCAGCGCACGATCATCCGGACGCCCGGCACGATGCAGACCCGGCACAATCACAGTATCGAATTCCAGACCTTTTGCTTTGTGAATAGTCATGATGCTGATGGCGGCATCTTCATCCGCGCTGGTGTCCGCGAACAATTCCTCAACTGCCCGCCCCAGATCTTCAACACTGTCGAAGCTGCCTGCATCCTCGAGGCTTTCGAGTAAATCGAAATAGGTACTTGCGTTGTCTATGTCTGACTTGCCAGCAACACAAGCCGGCCCGCCCAGGGCAAGCCACGTACCCTCAACAAACCGACGCAGGTCACGCCGACCCTTCTCTGCCAAAGCGTTTGCGAGAACCCCTTTGAAACGCGCCAGACGTTGCTTACCGTCCGCGCTTAATGCGCCGCGGCGCGGTTCATTAATGATCAGTTCCCAAATAGTCAGTCGGGTATTGCCCCCGGCCAGCGCATAAAGATCGGCCAGCGTCAGTCCACACCAGGGAGCACGCAGTAGCGACAGCCATGCAGTTCGATCACCCAAATGCAGCAGCGCGCGTGTCAACGCCCACAGGTCGACCACGACAGGTGATGTTGCCAAGCGCTGAATATCGACCGCGTGAAATCTCTGACCCGCCGCCGTCAACCGCGGCAAGATCTCTACCAAATGGGAGCGCGTGCGCACCAAAATCGCAATGCTGCCCTTTGGGTTGTCCTTGCGGGCATGTTCAACCAGCTCAATAACGCGCCTGGCCTCCGCCACGCCGGAGTCATCGTAAAACGCGTGGGTCGTCAGATGCCCGCCCTCGCCTCGTCGACCCATCGCCGGGGCATAGCGCACCGCCGATTCCTCAACGCTTTCACGCGTCGGGAAAATCTGCTCGAACACCTCGTTGTTACGGGCGACCAGATGCGCGCCGGATCGGAAGTTGGCGTTCAACGTAAGCGATACCAGCGGCACATCCCCAAGACCGTGGGATCGTGCATGCAAAAACAGACCAACCTCGGCATCGCGAAAGCGGTAGATTGACTGCATGGGATCGCCCACAAGAAATAGCGTGCGACCATCCCCTTGTTGCCAGCCACTCACTAAACGTTCAATCAGCTCGAACTGGGTGCGCGAGGTGTCCTGAAACTCGTCGACGAGGAGATGTGCAATTCGATAGTCGAGCGCCAGCGCAAGATCGGTCGGTTCCAGTTCACTGCCAAGCGCCGCCAATGCACGATGGGATTGTTCAGTAAAGTCGACCTGGCCGCGTTCCTGAAACAACAATTTGAGTTCGGCAGCCGCGACCGGCAACAGCGTCTTCAATGCCTGCAGCAGTGCCCAATCCGGCTCTTTGTACTGGTCGGGCGGCAGTCGGCGCAGCTCACCCAGCGCATGCACAAAAGACGGTGATTGATTGAGATCAGCCAGCAGCTTGACGGCCCGTTCCTTCTTTTCCTTCAGACGCGTTTTTTCTGCCGCATCCTTGCCCTTGCTTGGCGCGAGCACCCCGTCACTGATGGTGACCGTGCGGCGCACACCGTCGTCTTGTCTAAGGACAAAGTCGGCAATGCCTGCCCACAGTGCGCGATGCTCAATCTGTACGGACGGGATGGCATCCATAACGGTACAGGCCGCCATCGGTCTGCCTTCCTTGCAGTGCGCAGCCGCGTCGCTGACGACGTCGATTAGATCATCAACGACCTCCATGGGTAACGCATCGCTGACGTCGCGCAGCGTGCGCTCAATGCAAAAGCGCAAGGTATCTTCGAGTGCTGCGCGTGTCAGATCGGCACGTTCGGTGCCCGCCACCAGTGGCAGCCACCGATCACGACGGCGCAACATGCCCACCAGAAGCGATTCAATGCGCGCCTGATTATTGTCCAGATGCTGCAGCATGGTCTGCAGATCGTCATGCATGAAGGACTCTTCTTCGAGTGCGCCGAGCAGTCGCCGGGCGGCCAGCAAATAAAGGGCGTCGGGTCGCGGGACAACATCGAGTACCGCACCAAATTGCGATAGTACGGGCATCTGCCCGACCAAAGACGCGCACAACGCGTCGATCGTCATGATGCGCAGACGCGACGGGTTGAGTGTTAAACCCCAACCCAGCTCTTCATCGCGTGCCACGACCGCGCGTGCTTTTTCCCACGTGATGCGTTCGTAATCTGCGACGGGTGGTGACTCCGCGGCAGCGGCCAGTGCGGACAAAAGTCGCTCACGCATTTCTGCGGCCGCTTTACGGGTAAACGTAATCGCCAATACTTCTTCGGGATGATCCACGCGCGCCAGGAGCGTCAACGTACGTTGAATCAACAGACCGGTTTTGCCGGACCCGGCCGGTGCCTGCACGATGAATGATCGCTCTGGGTCGAGCGCCGCCGCGCGTGCATCGGTATCGACGTGCATAGTGTCACTCATGCGGCGATGCCTGCCTGTCGGTCTCGTCTTCGTCGCGAATACCCTCACCGATGCGACACAACGCACTCATGTGACAGTAACGACAGGCGTCGCCTTTGGGATCCACACGGGCGTCGCCGCTTGCGTAGTCCTGGCTCATGGCCGTCAGGTGCTCGCGCCAGTGCTCAAGCAAGTCATCCCAGGCAAGCCCAAGTGCTTTGGCCGTGCGCTGTGATGCAATCGGCGTGACGCCCGGCAGCTGGCCGGCCACTTGACTCAAACCCGCGAAACCCGGCTCCTTCGGACGTACCAACGCGAATGCTACGGCACCGACGGCCTCGTCCTGCGCCAGAGCATAGAGTGGTAGCTGCGGCTGCAATGGACGCGCGCCAAACCAGTCGGACACTTTTGCGGCGCCGGTTTTGTAGTCGATTACCGCGAGTGAACCATCCGCCAGACGGTCGACCCGGTCCATCGTCAGATTGACGGTGACCTCGCCCAGAGAAAACTGGATGCGCTTTTCTGCGCGCACAACGTCAAACGGCGCACGCTGCGCCTCTATATCAAGCCACTGCAGCAAGCGACGGATGAGTCTTTGATGCTCCATCGCGCGAAAGCGCGGTGCCAGCGGCAGTGGTCGCTTCTGGTCAATCTGTGTCAGCGCGGTATCGGCAATTTCCCAGACCTGTGTCTCGAGATATTCGCCGCCCAGCACATCTTGCAGCGCATCCGATGCACCCAGACGCTGCCACAGATGCTCCAGCGCAATGTGAATCAGCGAGCCCCGTTCACGTGCGTTGAGGCCGGGCTCCGGTTCATCGAGCGGCGCGGCACCGAGCCGCAATTGCGCGAACGCCCGAAACCCGCAGGCCGCCTGTAGCGAGAACAAAGCGCTGCCGCCCGGTGTGCTTTGTTGTCGCTCATGGGGCGGCAATTCGGGCGCGGTATGATCGACGATGGTTTCAAGATCACATGACGGACGCATCACCTGCTGCAGATCAGACACGTCGGCCAGTCCAATATCATCAAGCTGCGCAACCGGCAGTTGACCAACAAGTGGCGACAGCGACACGGGATGATCGTCAACCGTCAGCGGTGCGGACACCACGATCTCATGCGCGCACCGTAGCAGCCCGCGCGTCAAACGTTGGGCGCGTTCCAACTGAACACTCGCGCTGGAACCGGGAATGGCCTGCTCGCGCTGCCATTGCCTTGGAATAAACCGAATTGGATTGGCCGGTCCGGGCAGCGCGCCAGCATGA
>CAYGSQ010000373.1:0-4296 GCA_964352435.1 uncultured Gammaproteobacteria bacterium
GCCGGGTCAAAAGTACATCGTCTGCAATTCAGATGAAAGTGAGCCGGGCACCTGTCACGACCGCGACATTTTACGCTACAACCCGCACGCGCTGATCGAAGGCATGGCGATCGCCGGTTACTCGATGGGTGCCACGGTGGGTTACAACTACATTCGCGGCGAGTTTATTGAAGAACCTGTGCCGCGATTTGAAGCGGCACTCAAAGAAGCTTACGCGGCGGGCTTCCTGGGCAAGGATCTGTTCGGTACGGGTCACGACTTTGACTTGCACATGTTTGCCGGTGCCGGCGCCTATATTTGTGGCGAAGAAACCGGTCTGTTGGAGTCGCTTGAAGGCAAGCCTGGTCGCCCGCGGTTCAAACCGCCATTCCCGGCCAACTTCGGTGCCTTTGGTCGACCCACCACGGTCAACAACACCTACAGTCTCGCCTCGGTACCGGCCATTATTCGCAACGGCGCGAAATGGTTCAAAGACCTTGGTGTGGAGAACGCCGGCGGCACGGCCATCTATTCAGTGTCGGGACACGTCAACAACCCGGGCAATTTCGAGTTGCCAATGGGTATCCCGTTTCGGGAATTGCTCGACATTGCCGGTGGCGTCTGGAAGGGCCGCAAGCTTAAAGCGGTGATTCCCGGCGGTTCATCCGTCCCGGTGATGCCCGCAGACAAGATTATGGACCTCACGATGGACTACGACTCGCTGCAAGGGGCAGGTACGGCGCTTGGCACGGGTGCGGTTATCGTGATGGATGACAGCACCTGCATGGTCAAGGTGCTTGAACGCATCGCGCGTTTTTATTACGCGGAGTCCTGCGGTCAGTGCACGCCGTGCCGCGAAGGCACAGGCTGGATGTATCGCGTCATTAAACGTATTCGCGAGGGCGAAGGTGACATCGGCGATCTCGATAAGCTGATGTCTGTGGCCAACAAAATTGAAGGGCACACGATTTGCGCACTGGGCGATGCAGCAGCATGGCCCGTACAGAGTTTCCTCAAACAGTTTGGCCATGAATTCGAGTACATGGTGGAGCACGGGCACAGCATTGTTGATGCGCCCGACGCCAAAGTCGCTTAAGCGCCGACCAGTCCAAGAGCACACGATCAAATGAGCGACGACATAACCATTCACGTCAACGGCATCGAGCTGCCGGCCAAACGCGGCCAGATGCTGATTGAAGTTACCGATGCCGCGGGTATTTATATCCCGCGCTTTTGCTATCACGAAAAACTGTCCATCGCGGCCAACTGCCGCATGTGCCTGGTCGAGATGGAAAAGGGCCGCAAGCCGATGCCCGCGTGTGCGACGCCAGTCGCGGACGGCAACGTGTTCTTCACCAAGTCGAAAGCGGCGATCGACGCGCAACGCGCGACGATGGAATTCCTGCTGATCAACCATCCGCTGGACTGCCCGATTTGCGATCAGGGCGGTGAGTGCGAGCTGCAGGATTTGGCGATTGGCTACGGCCGCGGTGTGTCGCGCTACGTCGAAAAGAAACGCGTCGTGGCCGACAAAAACCTCGGTCCTCTGGTATCCACCGACATGACCCGCTGCATTCACTGCACGCGCTGCGTCCGCTTTGGTACTGAAGTGGCCGGCATGCAAGAGCTCGGCACAATGGGCCGCGGCGAGAACATGGAAATCAGCACGTTTGTTGAGCAAAGCGTTGATCACGAAATGTCCGGCAACATTATCGATCTGTGCCCCGTTGGCGCGCTCAACTCAAAACCAGCGCGCTACACCGGCCGCTCGTGGGAAATGACGCAACACGAAACCATTGCGCCTCACGACAGTGTCGGTTCGAACATTTTTGTCCACGTTAAAAACGGCAAAGTGATGCGCGTTGTGCCCAAGGCAACCGAGGAGATCAACGAAACCTGGATCTCCGATCGCGACCGCTTTAGTTACGCGGGCATCTATTCCGAAGATCGGCTGACAGCGCCGCGTGTACGCGGTTCGCAGGGTTGGCAGGAAGTCGATTGGGCGACGGCGCTTGAAGCGGCCAGCAGCAAACTCGGTGCGCTGGGTGACGGCAGCAAGCTTGGCACGCTGGTGTCGCCACACGCGACTCTCGAAGAGCAATATCTGGCGACGCAGCTGGCTATCGGGCTGGGCAGCCAGAATATCGATCACCGTTTACGCGTGACGGACATCAGTCATCAGGACGCTGACCCTGTATTTCCCTGGCTTGGGTGTTCGATTGCCGACATTGAGCAGCAAAAGGCGACTCTGGTCGTAGCCTCGAACGTGCGCGCCGAAGCGCCAATCATCGCGCATCGCTTGCGCAAGGCTACCTTGGCCGGTGGTCACGTCATGTTCGTGAATCCGCCTGGGTATGAATATCTGTTTGACGTCGCGCACGACATTGAAGCGCCGGCCAACGTGTTGCTTGAGCAACTGCGTGCACTGGTAATGGCCGCCGACGGTCAGGTTTCCAGTGGTTTGAGCGGCGCGACAGCTGATGTGACCGAGGCGCACCGCGCGATCGTCAGTGTGCTGCGCGAGCAGGACGATGCACTGGTGTTGGTGGGGCATATTGGTCAGCGCCATGCACAGGCGGCAGCCGTGCGCGCACTGTGTGCTCAGCTTGCCCAATTGACCGGCGCAAAATTTGGTTTTATCCCGGAGGCCGTCAACAGCGTTGGCGCTTCGCTGGTCGGTGCTCTGCCGCATCGTGGCCTGGGCGGCGCCCGCGTCGCGCAACCCGGTCTTGCAGCGGCCCAGATGTGGACTGCCGACCTGGCCAGTTTCTTGCTGGTCGGCGTTGAGCCCGAGCGTGACAGCGCCCGGCGCAACAAGGCGCTCGCGGCACTCAAGAAAGCGCAATTCGTTGTGTGCCTAACATCATTCGTCAGCGAAGAAATGCTCGAATACGCCGACGTGCTGCTGCCCATCGGTACGTTTGCCGAAACGGCCGGTACGTTTGTGAATTCCGAAGGCCGCTGGCAGTCATTCAACGGCGTGGCAACGCCCGTTGGCGAAGCACGCCCAGGCTGGAAAGTCTTGCGTGTTCTGGCTGAGCATCTGCAGCTCGAAGGCTTCGCGTTCAATGAGGCGAGTGCGATTACTGCGCACGTACGTGACGCATTGGGTTCAGTGGTCCCGTCCAACGACATTGATGTCGCCAGCGCAGCGCTCAACGAAACGCGCGGTGGCGATGTGCTTGATGTGCCGATTTATGACACAGATCCACTCGTACGACGTGCATTGCCATTACAGCGTACGCGTGTGGCACTGACCGCGAACGGAGTCACCTGAATGGAATGGTTGACGCACATGCTCCAGCCGCTGGTTGGCTGGTTGCCTGAGCCGCTGCCGCTGGTTGCAACGACGCTGGTCGGCATCATGGTGATTCTGGTTCCGCTGATCTTGTGTGTCGCGTATCTGACGCTTGCTGAGCGCAAAGTCATCGGTCACATGCAGGCGCGCCTTGGCCCGATGCGCGTTGGTTGGCACGGCATGCTGCAGCCGTTCGCCGACATGTTCAAGCTCATGTTCAAGGAAATCATTATTCCTTCGAGCTCGAACCGATATTTGTTTTTGATCGCGCCAATCCTGTCGCTCGTGCCTGCATTTGCGACATGGGCGGTGATCCCGGTGTCGCCAAATTTCGTACTGGCGGATATCGATGCCGGTCTTTTGTATGTGCTGGCACTGACGTCACTGGGCGTTTACGGCGTCATCCTGGCGGGTTGGGCCACTAACTCGAAATACGCGTTCCTGGGCGCCATGCGCAGCGCCGCGCAAATTGTTGCCTATGAAATCGCGATGGGTTTCGCGCTGGTCGGCGTTCTGATGGCCGGCGGTAGCCTCAATCTTGGCGAGATCATCATGGCGCAGTCCGGCGGTATGCTGAACTGGTTCTGGCTGTGGTTGGCACCGCTCTTCGTCGTGTACTTTATTTCGGGTGTGGCGGAGACCAACCGCGCGCCGTTCGACGTGGCTGAAGGTGAGTCGGAAATTGTCGCCGGTTTCCACGTTGAATACTCGGGCATGGCGTTCGCGGTGTTCTTCCTCGCTGAGTACGCCAACATGATTTTGATCGCGGTGCTGACCGCCATGTTCTTTATGGGCGGCTGGCTGTCACCGTTCGAAGGCATTATCGGGGGGCCGCTCGCGCAGCCAAGTTTCCTGTGGCTGGCGCTTAAAACCTCGTTTTTCCTGTTTTGCTTTTTGTGGTTCCGGGCGACGTTCCCGCGCTACCGCTACGACCAGATCATGCGTTTGGGCTGGAAAGTATTTATTCCGGTGACCATCGTGTGGCTGGCGGTTGAAGGCGTGTTTGTATATCTAAGAAT
>CAYGSQ010000374.1:0-3862 GCA_964352435.1 uncultured Gammaproteobacteria bacterium
CGCGTTCTCGAAGCACTCGACTCATCGTCACTCGACTCATTTGATAACGACGGCGGTTTCGATCTCGAAAACCTCGAAGTCTCAAGCGGCGACGAAAAGAAAGATGACGACATCACTCGCGATGATGTTGAAGATGCACCGGTGGTTCGATTTGTAAACAAGGTTCTGGTCGATGCCATTAAAAAAGGCGCGTCCGATATTCACTTCGAACCGTACGAAAAAATATTCCGCATTCGCACGCGTCAGGACGGCATGCTTAAAGAAGTCGCACAGCCGCCGGTTGCTTTGTCGGGCAAGATTGCTGCACGCCTCAAGGTGATGTCGCGACTCGACATCGCCGAACGTCGCGTACCGCAAGATGGTCGCATGAAGATGCGCCTGTCCAAGAACCGCGCGATCGATTTTCGAGTCAACACATGCCCTACCCTGTTTGGCGAAAAAATCGTGTTGCGTATCCTTGATCCGAGCAGTGCGAAACTGGGCATCGATGCACTGGGTTATGAGAGCTTTCAGAAAGAGCTCTACATGAAAGACCTGCACAAGCCCTACGGCATGATTCTGGTTACGGGCCCGACCGGTAGCGGTAAGACGGTGTCGCTGTATACCGGCCTGAACATCCTGAACACCGAAGATCGCAATATTTCGACGGCGGAAGATCCGGCAGAAATTAACTTGCCCGGCATCAATCAGGTCAACGTCAATCCAAAAGTGGGTCTGACATTTTCCTCGGCACTCAAGGCATTTTTGCGTCAGGATCCGGACGTCATCATGGTGGGTGAGATTCGAGATCTCGAAACCGCAGAAATCGCGATCAAGGCGGCCCAAACCGGTCACCTTGTGTTGTCGACGCTGCACACCAACGATGCACCGAAAACACTGACGCGTATGGTCGACATGGGCGTGAAGCCCTACGCGATCGCCACGTCGGTCAGCCTGATCATTGCGCAGCGTCTGGCGCGCCGTCTTTGCAGTAACTGCAAAGAGCCGGTCACCATTCCAAAAGAAGCACTCATGAAGGAAGGATTTTCCGAAGAGGATGCTTCATCAAATTCGCTGGCCATCCACAAACCTGTGGGCTGCAACAGTTGCTCCGATGGCTACAAGGGCCGGGTCGGCATTTACCAGGTGATGCCCGTATCCGAAACAATGGGGCGCATCATCATGGAAGGTGGCAATGCCGTTCAAATTGCCGACCAGTCTGAAAAAGAAGGTATCTGGGACTTGCGCCGCAGTGGCCTGCAGAAGGTCAGAGACGGCATCACGTCTCTCGAAGAAATTAACCGCGTCACGATTGAATAGAAGGCACGAGCATGGCTGAGGCAACCGTAAAACAATTCCCCTACACCTGGGAAGGCACTGACCGACGCGGCAAGCGCATCAAAGGCAAGCTGGTAGCGGCCAATGAAACGGCCGTGCGTTCCGAGATGCGGCGTCAGGGCGTTGTACCGGTCAAGATTCGCAAGCAGTCCACACTGTTTGCCGGCGGCGGCAAAATAACCCCAGGCGAAATCGCCATCTTCAGTCGCCAGCTCGCCACCATGATGTCATCCGGTGTGCCACTGGTGCAGGCGTTTGAAATTATCGGCAACGGTCATGAAAACCGCGCCATGCAAAAGCTGGTCATGGACATCAAGACCAGCGTCGAGGGCGGTACGTCGCTCGCCGACTCACTGGCCAAAAATCCACTGCACTTTGACGATTTGTTCGTCAACCTGGTGCAGGCAGGTGAGCAGGCCGGTGCACTCGAAACGCTGCTCGACAAAATCGCCACGTACAAGGAAAAAACCGAAGCGATCAAAAAGAAAATCAAGAAAGCGCTGTTCTACCCAACGGCGGTTCTGGTGGTGGCCTTTATCGTCACGGCCATCTTGCTTATTTTCGTGATTCCCCAGTTTGAAAACCTGTTCCAGGGCTTTGGTGCAGACCTGCCTGCGTTCACGCAGTTCGTTATCAACATCTCGTTGTTTGTTCGAAGTAAGGGCATCTTGATTGCGCTTGCTCTTGGCGGCCTGTTCTTTGTCTTTTTCTACTTCAAGAAACGCAGTCGTAAAATGCGTCAGGTTCTCGACCGCATTATGCTGAAGCTACCCATTATCGGTGGGATTCTGAACAAGGCCGCTATTGCACGCTTCTCGCGCACGCTTGCCACCATGTTCAGCGCCGGTGTGCCGCTGGTTGAAGCACTGGAGTCGGTTGCCGGCGCGACCGGCAACATCGTGTACGAAGATGCCACGCTTGAAATGCGCGATGAAGTCGCGACCGGTCAGCGCCTGCAGCGCGCCATGCTCGACACCGAGCTGTTCCCCAACATGGCCGTACAAATGATCGCCATTGGTGAGGAGTCGGGTTCGCTCGATGACATGGCCAGTAAAGTTGCGGATTTCTATGAAGAAGAAGTCGACAATATGGTCGACGGCATGAGCAGTCTGCTCGAACCGTTAATCATGGCCATCCTGGGTGTTCTGGTGGGTGGCCTGGTCATCGCCATGTATCTGCCCATCTTCAAGCTCGGCGCGGTCGTAAGCTAAACCCGACCCATGGAACCCATTATTGATCTGCTGCGCGCAGAGCCTGTCGCGTTTATCGCGGTGGTCGTTGCGTTCGCACTGCTTGTTGGCAGCTTCCTCAACGTGGTCATACATCGGCTGCCCATCATGATGCAGCGTGAGTGGACGCAGCAGTGCGCGGAGCTCGCCAGCGAAGACCAGCCGCAGCTGGCGGACCTGCCGGAAAAATACACGCTCGTGGTGCCGCGCTCGGCCTGTCCTTCCTGCGGGCACAACATTAGCGCAATGCAAAACATCCCGGTACTAAGCTACCTGGTCCTGCGTGGGCGCTGTGCGGGCTGCAAGGCCCCGATTTCAAAGCGTTATCCCCTGGTCGAGGCGTTTACGGCCGTCGCGGCGGGCTTCGTTGCCTGGCACTTCGGTTTTGGCGCTGAGGCACTGATGGGCGTCGTGCTCACCTTTGCACTGATCGCCCTGTCGGCCATCGACTTCGACACGCAGCTTCTCCCCGACTCGATCGTGCTGCCAATGCTGTGGCTGGGCCTGATCATGAGCCTGTTTAACCCGGTCGAGGGGGCGCACACGCTGTTCATCGACCCGCGCAACGCGATCATTGGCGCCGCCGCTGGCTACCTGTCGCTGTGGAGCGTTTTTCACCTGTTCAAACTGCTGACCGGTAAGGAAGGCATGGGCTACGGCGACTTTAAATTGCTCGCGGTACTTGGCGCGTGGCTTGGCTATGAAAAATTACCGCTGATCATTTTACTGTCCGCCGTGGTCGGGGCATGTGTCGGTATTAGTCTGATCGTATTGCGTAAACAAGGCCGTGACGTACCGATTCCATTTGGGCCCTTCCTCGCGGCTGCTGGCTGGATTGCCATGTTGTGGGGCGACCAGATTATTGCGGGCTATCTCGGTTTCGCCGGTCTTGGCTGACGCGACGTGGTCTTTCGCATTGCGCTAACCGGCGGTATCGCCAGCGGCAAATCCACCGTCGCCGCGCACTTCGCGCAGCTCGACATACCGGTCATCGACACCGACGTATTGGCACGTGAAGTGGTGGCACCCGGCAGCGACGGTCTGGCGCGGGTTGTGGCGCATTTTGGCCGCGACATTTTGGCCGCCGACGGTTCACTTGACCGCGCCGCCATGCGGCAGATTGTCTTCAGTAATTCTGATGCAAAACAAGCACTTGAATCGATTTTGCACCCATTGATCGGCGCACTTGTATCGCGCCGCAGCAAGAGCGCGGGTGGCCCATATCAGGTCATTGAAATCCCGCTTTACACCGAGACCGGCGGCCGCATAAAGGCGGACCGCGTGCTGGTTGTCGACTGTGATCCGCAGGTCCAGAT
>CAYGSQ010000374.1:3872-4253 GCA_964352435.1 uncultured Gammaproteobacteria bacterium
TGAACAAGCCCAATCGATTCTGGCGCACCAGGCATCGCGCCAACAACGTCTGGACATTGCCGACGACGTCATTGTTAACGACGGTGATCTGCATGCGTTACGCGATGCGGTTTACCAATTGCATCGACGCTATCTCAACATGGCGTAGCGGCCACAGTTTTTTACGCGTTAGTTGTCTTTATTTTTTTGCCGTATACTGACGACGATTTAACTGAACAGACCAAGGCGATGCAGCCCGCCGCTGAAATGATCGAGCCCGCCAGCGCACATGAGCTGGTCACATACGAACAACCGCTCAATGAGCGGATGCGTACATTTCTGCGTTTGAATTTTCTGTTTGATCAGGCGGAGTATCACGCCAGCGAATCCGCACCGTGGGAA
>CAYGSQ010000375.1:0-4240 GCA_964352435.1 uncultured Gammaproteobacteria bacterium
CTGCACGTCGACATCAAGGGCCGCATCTGGGTAGGCACGCAAGGCGGTGGTCTGGACCAGATCATCGGATCGAACGGGGCGCTTGAAAACGTCAAGTTCGCCAATCAGAATCAAGGCGACCATCCGATTCTCAACGACGTTATTTACGGCATTGAATCGGACACTCAGGGCCACTTGTGGTTGTCGACAAACTACGGACTTACCCAGTTTGTGCCCAATGGTGGCGTGGTGCGCACCTACCATCGCAGTCACGGTCTGCAAGATGAAGAATTCAATTTTGGCGCCCACTATCGCAATGCCAGTGGCGAACTATTTTTTGGTGGTGCCAATGGCTTCAACGCTTTCTACCCGTCGGACCTGAAGATTAACGAGCTCCCGCCGGAGGTCATCGTCACTCAGGTCGCTTTGCTCAATCAGCCAATCGAGACCGACACCACACCGTGGCGGGCTGACAACCTGAACCTCAGCTATCGCGATGACGTAATCTCGTTTGAGTTCAGTGCGCTGGATTTCACCGCACCAACTGAAAACCGCTACGCGTACAAGCTTGAAGGCTTCGACCCGGACTGGATTCCAGCGGGTTCATTGCATCACGTCACCTACACCAACCTTGACGGCGGCAACTACGTTTTTCGCGTACGCGCGGCCAACAGCGACGGCGTGTGGCAGGAAAGTGACGCAAAAGTCAGTTTTCATGCGGCGCCGCCACCGTGGAAAACCTGGTGGGCGTATCTTGGCTACGGCGCGTTCTGCGTATTGGTTCTGGGCGTCATCTGGCGCGCGCAGCAACAACGTTTGCAGCGTGAGGGCGAGTACCGTCACCGTCTGGAACAAGACGTCAAACTGCGCACCAACGAGCTTGGCCAGCGTAATGAAGAACTACGTAACCTCAATCAGCGCTTCCTGACCGCCAGCTTGACGGACCCCCTGACCGGACTGCGTAACCGCCGTTATGTATTCCAGGAAGTGGCCAAGGACATCGATGTGGTGCGCCGTCGCTACCGTGATACCGGAGAGTCAAGCGACCAGACAAATCAATCGGACATGGTGTTCATGATGATTGATCTGGACAACTTTAAGCCGGTCAACGATACCTGTGGACACGCAGCAGGCGACAAGCTGTTGCTGCAAGTGCGCGATGTATTGCTCGACGCCTGTCGCCAATCAGACACCGTCATTCGTTGGGGTGGCGATGAATTCCTGGTGATCGGTCGCTATGCGGACAGCCAGCAGGCAGAGGCACTTGCCGAGCGCATTCGTGTCGCGATGGCTGAAAAAGTGTACTCAATCGGCAGTGGCCAGGTCGCTCGCACGACCTGCTCCATTGGCATGGCTTCCTATCCGTTTATACCGTCAAAACCAGACATGCTCGAATGGGAACAATTGCTTAGCCTGGCCGATGCAGCCATGTACCGCGCCAAGGTCCATCGCAATGCATGGGTGTCATTCGTCTCGACACCAACCAGTGGCGATGTCGCCAATCCGTTCTACTCGTTCCGCGATCACTCGGAGCAAATGGTCGAACAAGGTATGTTGAACATCAACGAATCTCACGACGGCGCGCAGGAGGCCTGCGCCTAACGCAGGCCACTTGCAGCCCGCGAAAACGCTTGCGTTTAACCGGGCATTAATTGACTTTCATCACACTTTTTCCAGACGTGACAGAGAGTCACATCAACGCTAAATAGTGGTATTCCTGATGTAATAGGTCCTCGTTGGAGAAGGCGGCCAAAGGCGCGCTGATCCAAATGAGCGACTCACTTATCATTGATCGGAGCCCACATATCATGGTGGATAAAGGAAACCCGAAACTGGCACTTGCCATGTGTATCGGACTAGTCTTTGGCGGCAAGATGGCACTCAACAGCCTTGACGCCGCGAACGACGACAACGCACAAATTCGCAGTAGCGCTGCGACCGAAGCGCAGGTCGCCCAAAGCCAATTCCCAAGCAACGCGACCACAAACCGCGTTGCGATTGAAGGCTCCGCGGATAGCGCGACTGAAACGGAAATTGAACGCTTTGTTCCTGTACCACTGACACAGTCTGCACGAAACCATTGGAACGATCTGGAATACAGTGGCTCGTCCAATGGCGATGTCGACGGCGAAACGGCCAGCGCACATTCAAACAGCACCATGTTTACCGTCACCGACGGCATGGTCGACCTCGTTCTGGCGTTTGAGAACCGCGCTCAAATGACCGGTCTGGCGCAACAAGTTGCCGACGCCGGTGGCACCATCACACGTGAATACGAGCACCTCGCCATGAGCGGCGTGCGGGTTCCCGCGTACATGGCGGATGCATTTGCAGCCAACGCGGGCGCACTCACAACGGTTGATGATCGCCCCGTACGCTTCCTGTCCAACTCGGCGCGCAAGACCGCACACTTGCCGGCCGAAAATTCGCTTGACCACGTCGACCCGAGCAACAATGTTGTTCTGGCGGTGATGGATTCGGGCGTTGCTAACCACTCGGATATCAATCTGGTAGGCCGCGTCAACATCATTCAACCTGCGACCGAGAGAGTGTACGGCCGTTTCCAGAAAAACAGTCTCGAAGCGCTATACATTTTTGACGAGTTGAACGGCGACACCGTTTTCGATCGTCGCGACGATTCGTCGGCCGCGCCGATGAATCTGGAAGTCGATGATCCGTCGAAGGTCACCTGGAATTCCAACTCGCTGTCGTTCGACCAGCCAACGTTTGCCAAAGGCAGCGGCGTCAGCGAAGTGAACGGCCAGTGCAAGGTCGCGAACAAGGTGTCATTTGAAGCCTGGATTCGTCCGGCCAATGCCGGGCAGACCGGACCCGCCCGCGTCGTGACCATGGGTGACGACAACGGCAACATTAACTTTGCTCTGGAGCAGGACGCCGATCGCTTCCGCTTCCGCGTGCGCACTAACGACAACGCAGCAGGCGAGACCGTTGTCACGTCCGCGCACGCTGTCAGCGCCACCATGCAGCACGTCATGGTCACGGCGAGAGCCAACGGCATGGCGAAGATCTACATCGACGGCGCGCTCAGCGGCGCTGCACCAATTGACGGTGTTTTCAGCAACTGGATCAACAGCGCTTACCTGTCACTGGGCAGCAGCGACACCAACAACGCCTGGTTGGGCGAATACGGCTTGGTCGCCGTGCATTGTGACGAGAAGTCCGCGGCTCAGGTCTCACTCCATCACGACGGCGGCAGCTCGCCGTTCAAGACGGATCACGATCCCCTCGGGCACGGCACGCACGTAGCCGGCATCGCGGGTGGCGATGGCAACATCTCTGCAGGCGCGTACCCAGGCATGGCACCGGACGCTCAGATCTTTGACGTCCGCGTTTTGCGCCACGACGGTCGCGGCACGATGTCCGATGTGATTGCAGGCCTCGACTGGGTGCTGGCCAATCATGCCGAGCACAATATCCGCGTGATGAACATGTCACTGGGTAAGGCAGTTGAAACCTCCGCCGCAACGGATCCTCTGGTGCTTGCCACCGAAGCGGTCTGGGACGCAGGTGTCATCGTGGTCGCCTCAGCTGGCAACTACGGCAATCTCGGCTACGGCCATATCACCAGCCCCGGCAACTCGCCGAAGATCATCACCGTCGGCTCGGTCACGGATCGCAGCACCGTCGATCCAAGTGATGACTACGTGTCGAGCTACTCGTCTCTTGGACCGACCGGCATCGACCGCATCATGAAACCTGACCTGCTCGCACCGGGCAACCGTTTCATCGCGCCGATCTCGGACAACGCTCACTTCAAGACAGCCCTGCACAACGCGATACCTGCCTGTGGCGGCGGCTGCGACGGCAAGTACCTGGAAATGTCAGGCACGTCGATGGCAGCGGGTGTTGTTTCCGGTACCGCAGTGTTGATGCTCAGCAAAGACAACTCGCTGAATGGCGCTACGGTCAAAGCTCGTCTGATGCGCTCGGCCCACAAACTTGAGGTCGACCCGATCATCGCAGGCGCCGGTGTCCTGGATGTCGAGGCCGCGTTGAAAGAAACCGGCACCGTGGTCGCAGCACCGTCACCACGCATGATCCCCGCCGAAGATGGCAGTGGCGTCATGATCGAAGACACCGCGCTACTTTGGGGCGGAGCACAGTGGGGCGCGGCCGCCCTTTGGGACAGCGCAGCACAGTGGAACGACACTCCGAGCGGCACGCAGGCCAACAGCTACCTCTGGTCTGACAGCTACTTGTGGTCCGACAGCTACCTTTGGAGCGACAGCTACTTGTGGTC
>CAYGSQ010000376.1:0-309 GCA_964352435.1 uncultured Gammaproteobacteria bacterium
GGCGCTTATCGCCAGCGCGACAAGATGTGAAGCCGCTGCCCTGTCCAATCCCGACGTGTTGCTTAAGACGCTCTTGGAATCTGCAAGCTAAACCCGAACTTGGCCCGCAGCGTTACGGCGACAGACTGGCTGGCGATGAATGTGTCGCCACTGGCCCCGGTGATACCTGTCAGCGATTCACACGATTGTCGATCAGTGCATCGACCACGGCCGGATCGGCCAACGTCGACGTATCGCCAAGATTGCCAAATTCATTCTCCGCAATCTTGCGTAAGATACGGCGCATAATTTTACCGGACCTCGTTTTCG
>CAYGSQ010000376.1:319-4234 GCA_964352435.1 uncultured Gammaproteobacteria bacterium
CTGCCCCTTGATGTCGTGCGGGTAGCCGACGACCGCGGCCTCGGCAACGGCCGGGTGTGACACCAGCGCACTCTCAACTTCCGCCGTACCCATGCGATGGCCCGACACATTGAGCACGTCGTCGACGCGACCGGTAATCCAGTAGTAACCGTCTTCGTCACGACGCGCGCCGTCGCCTGTGAAGTAACGGTTTTCAAAGGTTGCGAAATAGGTGTCAAAAAAACGCTGATGATCGCCGTAGACCGTGCGCATTTGCCCCGGCCAACTGTCCTTGATGACCAGATTACCCGACGCGGCGCCCTCGAGCTCGTTGCCATCACTGTCGACCAGCGCTGGCACAATGCCAAAAAACGGGCGCGTCGCGGAGCCGGGCTTCAGCGCGGTGGCCCCTGGCAAAGGCGTAATCAAAATGCCACCCGTCTCGGTTTGCCACCAGGTATCGACGATCGGGCAACGCCCCTCGCCGACAATGTGGTAGTACCACTCCCAGGCCTCCGGGTTGATGGGTTCGCCAACCGAACCAAGCAGACGCAAACTCTTGCGTGATGTGGCCTCAACTGGCGCATTGCCCTCGCGCATCAGCGCGCGAATGGCGGTCGGCGCGGTATAGCAAATATTGACGTTGTGCTTGTCACAAACCTGCCACAGACGGCCTGCGTCCGGGTAAGTGGGCACGCCTTCAAACATGAGCGTGGTGGCACCGCAGGCAAGCGGCCCATAGACGATATAGGAATGACCCGTAACCCAGCCAACATCCGCGGTACACCAGTAAACGTCACCGGGTTGATAGTTGAACACGTGCTCGAATGTGAGTGACGCGTACACCAGGTAACCACCGCTGGTATGCAAAACGCCTTTGGGTGTGCCGGTCGAACCAGAGGTATACAAAATAAACAGCGGATCTTCGGCGCTCATGGGCTCGACCGGGCAGTCGTCGCTAACATCCTGCTCCACGTCATGGAACCACACGTCACGACCGGCCTGCATTGGCACATCGGCACCGGTGTTGCGTACCACGATCACGGTTTCAAGCGATGTAACACCGCTTACGTTGGCCGCCGCATCCACATTGGTCTTGAGCGCCACGCTCTTGCTGCCACGCAGGCCTGCGTCCGCGGTGATTATGACGTTCGACTCGCAATCGATCACACGGCCAGCCAGTGCGTCAGGGGAAAAGCCGCCGAATACAACTGAGTGCACGGCACCGATACGTGCGCAGGCCAGCATCGCCAATGCCGCTTCCACAATCATCGGCATATAGATCGTGACGCGATCGCCTTTTCTGACACCGCTTGCTTTTAAAACGTTGGCAAATCGACTGACGCGACGATGTAGTTCGCGATAGGTGATGTACATCTCGCGGCCAGGGTCATCGCCCTCCCAAATAATGGCGACCTGATCAGCCTTATCTTCAAGATGGCGATCAACGCAGTTGTAGCAAACGTTCAAGACGCCGTCTTCATACCAGCGCACATGCAGATCATCGCGCGCGTAGGAAACGTCTTTTACTTTTGTATAGGGCTTGATCCACGACAAGCGCTCGCCCTGCTCCGCCCAGAAGGCTTCGTTGTCCTCCACAGAACGTCGGTAAAGTCGCTCATAGGAGTCGTTATCCAAAAGGCCATGCGACGCGTAGTAGTCGCTTACGGGATAGATTTCACTCATCAACAGTCTCTTGCGTGCGCCGTCAAAGATCCTTGCGCGTATTCTCAATTAGCAGATCGACAACTTCCATTAACGCTTCATCGTGCGTTTTGCCTTCCGCGCGCGCGCGGGCATAACGCTCGCGCTGCTGACGTGCGCTGTTGCCGCGACGCAGGATGTCGCGTGCGGAGCGCAGCTCGTCCGTGCAGTTAAGTCGGTCGGCGTCCTCCGCGACCATCTCCAGAATCTCATCGAGCAGTTCGCGATAAGGCACAATCTCGCTGCGCCCAAAATCTACAAGACCTTCATCGGGCCCGTAGCGCATGGCGCGCCAGCGGTTTTCCTGAACCAGCATCGGCAGGTACTGACGCCAGCGCATATTCTGTCGCCGATATCGGAACAGCGCGCTCAAGATGCAGACCGCCAGCGCGGCGACCGCCGCGGCATCGTCAACACGAGTGCAGACATCCGTGACGCGCATCTCGAGGGTCGGATAGCGGGCACTGGGTCGCACATCCCACCAAATTTTGGAAGCGTCCTGCATGATGCCGCAGTCAATCAATGTGTTTACGTGGCGCTCATACTCACCGTAGCTGGTAAACCGCTCCGGCAAGCGCGTACGCGGCATACCGTCAAAGACCGTGAGACGATACGAATTGAGCCCGGTATCGTCACCGCACCAGTAGGGCGATGAGCAGCTCAGCGCCAACAGGTGGGGCAGAAAATACGAAAACTGATTCATCAGATCGATGCGTAAATTGTCATCGTTAATGCCCACATGCACATGCATGCCGCAAATCAGCAGGCGTCGCGCCGATGCCTGCATATCCCGGTTGAGGTCGCGATAGCGATCTTTGTCGGTGAATTTTTGTCTGTGCCAATTGGCGAACGGATGGGTCGATGCCGCGATGGGCGCGATATCGTATTCGTCGGCGGTCTTGACGATGCAGTGACGCAAGCGCGCAAGATCGGCGCGTGCTTCGCTAATCGTGTTGCACACTCGGGTGCCTACTTCGATTTGTGCACGCAAGAACTCGGGCGTAATTTGCCCCGGTGCGCGCGCCTCGCAGCGCGACAGTAACTCTTCAGGTGGCTCGACGCAGACGTCGCGCGTTGCCCGATCAACCAGCAGATATTCTTCTTCGATGCCCACCGTAAACGGCGGCGATTTTGTGACGCTAGTCGCTTTCCCCATGGCCTATCCCCCGACTTACAAACAACTGAGGCTGCTTCAGCAGATCTTCAAGTCCGTCGGCCACACGTGCGGCCCACAGCGCTTGCTGCGGTTCATCAAGCAACAAATCCTGACGAATTTCCAGTGACGCACACGGGCGCCCCTGGCGCTCGCCATGATGGTCGATCGTGTAGTCGGCTGGATGACGTCCGGAATACGGCTGGTTATCGCCCACACACATGGCCGGCTCACGCGCGAAATGGTCGAGCAGCGGCCGGGCAAAACGCGGATCCTGATCCCACAGGACGCCCACGTGCCAAGGCCGGGCGAACCCGGCCATGTGCGGTGTAAATGAGTGAATGGCGATGACGCCAGCCGCGCTATGCGCACCCTCACGGGCCGCGAGCACCGTCGCAATAGCCTCGTGATATGGCGCACGAATCTCAGCGATACGCTGCGCCTTATCATCTTCAGTCAGCCCAATATTGCCCGGGATCGGGATACCGTCGCTGGTCTCATTGATCGATGATTGATCAGCAAGATAGCGATTGACGTCGACCACCAGGCGAGAATACCCGCAAAAAACCGCACACAATCCCAACTGTTCGGCGACGAGCTGCGTGACGCGCTGGGCGCCAATATCCAGAGCGATGTGTTTGTTTAACGCGTCGTCATCCAGACCTAATCGCTGCAAGCGCCTTGGAATCGCCGGACTCGCATGGTCGCAGACCAGGACCAGTGGCGCCGTTGATTGCTCGTTCATTACCGTAACCGCTGGCCCATCATCTGGGCCAAGTAAGGTCGGGGCTTCCACGGCACACGTTTTGTGTGATCCCTGCAAGAGGTCTCTACTCATTATGTAATTGATTTGGGGCAGGCAATCTGACTTGCGAATTGCCACGGCAAATGACAATGCCGGATGTTGGCCTAGACGGCAACCCGCTCGGCTAAGGATCGCGGCTTGGCCGGTACGAAGCCCATTCGATTGAGCAACTTGCGCGGACGGGCAAAGAAAAAGCCCTGCGCGTAGTGGACCCCGAGCTGGGCCAGCGCGCAGGCAGTTCGCTGATCTTCCACCCGCTCGGCCACCGTTTCGA
>CAYGSQ010000377.1:0-4230 GCA_964352435.1 uncultured Gammaproteobacteria bacterium
GCCAATGGGCGTATCGAGCAGGGCGTTGCCCGCGACCGGTCCGCTGAACTCGACCGGCGTGTTGACGTGGATGCGGCGCGCGTTGTTGCTGGTCACCGTCTGCCAGCGCCCGTTGATATTGCTGATACGCACGACAGAGACACCGTGAGCGTGCTGTGAGACGCGCACATCTTCAAGCGTTTCGGGTGCTGCTTTCCCCAACACGTGGGTGTTGCTGCCAAACTCATGGTTGATGCACAGCATGCCGGTTTCGGTACTGCCTTCAAGCAGTGGGAAAAAAGCCATGCCGTCATGGCCAATACCGATTTGCGCAGCCTGATCGGCCGCGGAGGGTGGCCATTGATACGCCGGGCCACCGGGCTGAATGGGCTCGCCCCAGGGGATCAAAACGCGCCATTCGTAGTCGGGAGAGATGGATGGCCACGGACCGCTGCCATCCGCCACCGCAACTGGCGTGAAATCGACCAACGGCGTCCCAGGGCGCCCGGTCCCTTTTTGGTCGCGGAATAAGTCGCCAGCGGCACCGGCCGTAGACGCAAAGACCAGCGAAACCGAGGCCGACAGGCCGCCGGCAAGAATGGTGCGACGTGAGGTCGGTGCGTTGGCTATATCCCAAAATGGGCGATTCTTGCTGGTATTGCTGCTTTCTTCGTCGTGCGTAAAATCATGATAATCATGCATTTTCTTTATCCCCGCGGATGCAATGTAAAATTGAGGTCAAACAAGTTGGAAAGCTAGCAACGCCGTGTGACAGCGCATTGAAAGCCTGATGACGGTCGCATCACGGCTTCGTGACGACTGGATGGCAGGCCGGTGATCAGGCGCCTGGCCAAGCTGTGCCCGTCGCCTGGCGTGAATCAGGCCTGTGGCTGGGCCCTGATGCAATGCACAGCGCTTGACACCCACGGTGGGCGGCAATAGAATTTGCGCCCTTTTCCAGGAATGGACGAGAGCTGCAGGCTGACCGTTGGTCGGCCTGTGATTTTTTGTGCGACGAGTTATTTTCGCTGCGTCCACTCCTTTATAGAAACGACAGTCAGGAGCCCTTGATGGCAACCGTAAATCAGCTGGTGCGTAAACCGCGCCGCAGTAAGGCAGAGAAAAGCAACGTCCCGGCACTGGCGGCATGTCCGCAACGTCGTGGTGTCTGCACACGTGTTTATACGACCACACCCAAGAAGCCAAACTCGGCTATGCGTAAGGTCGCACGTGTTCGTCTGACCAACGGTTTCGAAGTCACCAGTTACATTGGTGGTGAAGGGCACAACCTGCAGGAGCACTCGGTGGTCCTGATTCGCGGTGGTCGTGTTAAAGATCTCCCAGGTGTGCGCTACCACACGGTGCGCGGCACACTCGATTGCTCTGGTGTGACCGAGCGTCGCCAGGGTCGCTCCAAGTACGGCGCCAAGCGTCCGAAATCCTAACGGTCGCTTCTTAAATTTAATCAGGTAATCCCATGTCAAGACGTAGTCAAGCTCCTAAACGCGAGATCCTGCCGGATCCCAAGTTCCACAGCGAAATGCTGGCCAAATTCATGAACATGATTATGGTCGACGGCAAGAAGTCCGTTGCAGAGCGCATTATTTATGGCGCCCTCGATCGTATGGCTGACAAGACCGCAGGCGATGGCGAGCGTTCGCTCGAAATGCTGGAAGCCGCGTTGGAAAACGTAAAGCCTGCAGTGGAAGTAAAATCCCGCCGCGTGGGTGGAGCGACGTATCAGGTGCCGGTTGAAGTGCGCCCGACGCGTCGTCAAACGCTGGCCATGCGCTGGATGATCGACGCCGCGCGCAAGCGCAACGAAAAAACGATGGCGCACCGTTTGGCTCACGAGCTGATGGACGCTGCCGAAGGTCGCGGTGCGGCGGTCAAGAAGCGTGAAGACACGCATCGCATGGCCGAAGCTAACAAGGCGTTTTCGCACTACCGCTGGTAAGCGACTGCGCATTGAACACCTGCACTAACATCGACCGACCAGCACAGTGGCGCGCACGACACCGATTAACCGGTATCGAAATATTGGGATCATGGCCCATATCGATGCCGGCAAAACAACGACCACAGAACGTGTGTTGTTCTACACGGGTGTCTCACACAAAATAGGCGAAGTGCACGACGGCGCCGCCATCATGGACTGGATGGAGCAGGAGCAAGAGCGTGGCATCACGATCACGTCTGCAGCCACCACCTGCTTCTGGTCCGGCATGGATCAGCAGTTCGACCAGCACCGCATTAATATCATCGATACGCCCGGGCACGTCGACTTCACCATTGAAGTCGAGCGCTCGTTGCGTGTACTCGATAGCGCCGTTGCCGTATTTTGCTCGGTTGGCGGCGTCGAGCCGCAGTCCGAAACGGTCTGGCGTCAGGCCGATAAATACAACGTACCGCGCATGTGTTTCGTCAACAAGATGGACCGCACCGGCGCCGACTTCCTGCGCGTAGTCGAGCAAATCGAGTCGCGTTTGGGCGCCACGCCCGTGCCTATCCAGTTGCCGATTGGCGCAGAAGAAGATTTCGAAGGCGTCATCGACCTGGTCAGTATGCGCGCCATTTACTGGGACGACAGTACGCAGGGCATGAGCTACGACGCGCGCGATATTCCCGATGCGCTGGTAGGCGAGGCCAAAGTGTGGCGCGAGAAAATGCTCGAAGCTGCGGCGGAAGCCAACGACGGGTTGATGAATGCTTACCTCGAGTCAGGCGAGCTGTCGGTTGAGCAAGTCCATGAAGGATTGCGCGCGCGCACCATCTCCAACGAGGTCGTCCTGGTTCTGTGCGGCTCGGCCTTCAAGAACAAGGGCGTGCAGGCCATGCTCGATGCGGTCATTGAGTACATGCCGTCGCCGGCCGATGTGCCCGCTATCACGGGCATGGATGAAAGCGGCAATGACGCAGAGCGCCCCAGTGTGGACGACGCACCGTTTGCGGCGCTGGCATTCAAGATCGCGACCGATTCGTTTGTCGGCAACCTGACGTTTTTTCGGGTTTACTCGGGTGTGCTGAAGTCGGGCGACACGGTTTACAATCCGATCAAGGGCAAGAAAGAGCGCATTGGTCGCTTGCTGCAGATGCAGTCGAACGACCGCGAAGAGATCAAGGAAGTGCGCGCCGGCGATATCGCGGCGGCCGTTGGCATGAAAGACGTGACCACCGGTGAGACCCTGTGTGATCTCAAACAGGTCATCACGCTGGAACGGATGGAGTTTCCCGAGCCGGTGATTTCCGTGGCGGTCGAGCCGCGCACCACGGCCGACCAGGACAAAATGGGTCTGGCCCTTGGCAAGCTGGCCAAGGAAGACCCGTCATTTCGCGTGCACACCGATGAGGAATCGGGCCAGACCATTATTTCAGGCATGGGCGAGCTGCATCTGGATATCATCGTCGACCGCATGCGCCGCGAGTTCAAGGTCACGGCCAATGTGGGTAAGCCACAGGTCGCATACCGCGAGTCCATCACCAAGACCGTGGAGCAGGAAGGCAAATTTGTGCGCCAAAGCGGCGGTCGCGGCCAGTACGGTCATGTCGTCCTGCGACTCGAGCCTCAGGCGCGCGGCACGGGCTATGAGTTCATCAACCAGATCGTGGGCGGCGTCGTGCCAAAAGAGTTTATTGGTGCGGTAGACCAGGGCGTCCAGGAACGGATGCAGTCGGGCGTGCTGGCCGGTTTTCCGGTGGTGGACGTCAAGGTCACGTTGATCGACGGGTCTTACCACGAGGTGGATTCCAGTGAAGTCGCGTTTAAGGTCGCGGCGTCCATGGCATTTTCCGACGGCATGAACGCCGCGGACCCGGCGGTACTCGAGCCGATCATGCAGGTCGAGGTGGTGACGCCGGAAGACTATCTTGGCGACGTGATGGGCGATCTGAACCGCCGGCGAGGTGTGACTCAGGGCATGGAAGAGGCCCCGGCTGGGCGTGTTATCCGCGCTGAGGTGCCTTTGGCCATGATGTTTGGTTACGCGACGGCTGTGCGTTCAATGAGCCAGGGTCGCGCGACCTACTCGATGGAATTCGAAAAATACAGTATTGTGCCGCCCAATCTAACGGCCGGCATTCGGGAATTTTAGGCCCGACGGTTTTTTGGTGTTTTTTTAAGTCTGAATGACAGTCAATTTGATTAAGAGGAATTAGCGGTGTCGAAAGAAAAGTTTGAACGCAATAAGCCCCACGTAAACGTGGGAACGATTGGCCACGTTGATCATGGTAAGACGACGCTGACGGCGGCGC
>CAYGSQ010000378.1:0-4224 GCA_964352435.1 uncultured Gammaproteobacteria bacterium
ATCAGGAGCAATTTGGTGGTGCCAACCGTATCCTGGTTGCGCTGGTCGACAAGAACGGCGACATGTTCAATCCGAAGTTCATGACCTCGCTCAAAGAAGCAACCGACGTCGTCTCGCTCTATCTGCCGGGCGTTGATCGCGCCAAAGTCAGTTCTATTTTTACGCCGGACGTGCGTTTTATTGAAGTGGTCGAGGACGGTTTGGCCGGTGGCAACGTGGTGCCCGCCGACTTTGCGCCGACCGAAGCGGGTATCGACCGTGTGCGACAAAATATTCTGAAGGCCAATATTGTAGGCCGCCTCGTCGCCAATGATTTTTCCGGCGCGATCATCAGCGCGCAACTTTTGGAAAACAATCCGGACACCGGTGAGCCACTCGACCTGGTCGATTTCTCTCATCAGCTCGATGAAAAAGTGCGTGAAGTCTTTGAGGATGAAGACATCGGGGTTCACATCATCGGGTTTGCCAAGGTGCTCGGCGATGTGACTGACGGTGCCCAGATGGTGGTGCTGTTTTTCATTGTGGCTTTTTTCATTACGGCGTTATTGGTGTTGCTCTATACCCGCTCGATCTGGCTGTCGCTGATCCCCTTGTCGTGTTCGATTATTGCCGTGATCTGGCAGCTTGGGATGCTGACAGGGCTCAATTTCGGCATCGATCCGTTCGGTATCATCGTGCCTTTTCTGGTATTTGCGATTGCCGTCAGCCACGGTGTGCAAATGGTCACGGCCGTGCGTGCCGAGATCTTCGATGGTCTGGACAGCATGGCGGCGGCGCGTGCCAGTTTCCGCAAGCTGGCCGTGCCCGGTGTCATTGCACTGCTCAGTGACACGGTGGGCTTCATCACCATCTATCTGATCGAGATTCGCGTTATTCAGGAGATGGCGATCACGGCCAGTATCGGTGTGGCCACGATTATTCTGACCAACCTGATCCTGCTGCCCGTGCTCATGTCCTACGTCAAATTTGATGACGCCTACAAAGCCAAACTGGTTGGCCGCGCGGAGCGTCTTGAGCCTATGTGGCGCAAGCTGTCGCGCATGACGCACAAGGGGCCAGCAACCGTCGCGATGATCGTCGCACTGGCGCTGGTGGGTGTGGGTTACTGGAAGGGCGCCAATATCAAAATTGGCGATCTACAGTCGGGTGTCCCGGAGTTGCGCGAGAACTCCCGCTACAACGTTGATACGCGCGAGGTGACCGATCGCTTCTCCATCGGCGTCGATATTATTTCCGCCATTGTCGAGACCAGTCCCGAGGCCTGTATCGACTACGACATCATGACCAATATCGATCAGTTTGCGTGGTACATGGACAATGTTGAGGGGGTTCAGTCGACCATCTCGCTGTCCAAAATCAGCAAGATCGTCAATGCGGGCTGGAACGAGGGCAGCCTCAAGTGGCGTATCTTGTCGCGCAACCAGGCCAATCTCGTGCAATCGAACAGCGGTGTCGATACCAGCTCGGGTTTGCTCAACGCAGACTGCAGTGTCATGCCGGTCATGATGTTCACCGAAGACCACAAGGCCGAGACGATTGCGCGCGTGGTTGATGCGGTCAAGCGGTTTAACGCCGAATTTGCGATGGAAGGCACCAATTTCCGACTGGCGACCGGCAACGTGGGCGTCATGGCGGCGACCAATGAAGAGGTCAGTCGCGCGCAGTTCCCAATTTTGGTTGGCGTGTTCGCCGTCATTATCGTGCTGTGCTGGATTTCATTCCGCTCATTACGTGCCGTGATGTGCATCGTGCTGCCACTGGGACTTGTATCCCTGCTGGCGTACGCACTCATGACGACGCTTGAGATCGGTCTCAAGGTCTCCACATTGCCGGTGGTGGCGCTTGGTGTTGGGATCGGCGTGGATTACGGCATCTATATTTACAGCCGGATCAAGGGCTTTATGGATGAGGGCGTTGGCCTGGACGAGGCGTTTTATCGCACGCTCAAGATCACCGGCGCCGGCGTCGTGTTCACCGGTTTGACGCTGGCGATTGGTGTCGCGACGTGGCTGTTCTCACCGCTCAAGTTTCAGGCGGACATGGGTTTGCTTCTGACGTTCATGTTCCTGGTCAACATGCTGGGCGCCATTTTGCTGTTACCCGCTTTGGCTCGCTTTTTGCTCGGTGGGCGCGACGACAGTCCGCAAAATTAGTGAGACGAATTTGCGCTGGGAGCGTCAATGGACTTTGACCGGCTGCTGGACGATGTCACGACACTGATCAACGAACGCGGTCGCGTGTCGCTGGGTGCCGTGGCGCAGTACTTTGATCTGGCTCCGTTAATGCTTGATGCCGTGCGCGACGAGTTGGTTGAGGCACGTCAAAGCGTGCGGCTCGAAAACGAGCGTATTTTTGTTGCACTCGAATCGACACCCGCGACAGACTCCGCAGCCGAGCGGCGCAACCTTACCGTCATGTTCGTTGACCTGGTCGGTTCAACCGATCTTGCGGGTCGACTCGACCCGGAAGACCTGCGCGAAGTGGTGCAGCAATATCAGCTCACGGTTACCGGTGCGACCGAGAGGTTGCATGGTTACACGGCGCAGTACCTCGGTGACGGTGTACTCATTTATTTCGGCTATCCCCACGCCCACGGCGACGACCCAAGGCGCGCGCTGTTTGCGGCGCACGCCATTATGGATCAGGTGCCCGAGCTCAACGCGCGTCTCAATGATCGGTTTGGCGTCCAACTGGCGTTGCGTATTGGTGTGCACACCGGTTTGGTCGTCATTGGCGACGTTGGCGCCGGCGACCGGCACGAGGCACTGGCGCTGGGCAATACGCCCAACGTTGCTGCCCGCCTGGAGGCAACCGCGAAGCCTGGCACCATTTACATCAGCGAGCTCACGCAGGCGCTCCTTGGCGATCAGTTTGAGCTGGAGGACCTGGGGCCGCATCAACTTAAAGGCGTAGCGCAGCCCATGAACGTTTATCGTTCTTTGCGGGTCAGCGGCGTGGCTTCCGCGTTCGATGCCGCCGTCAAGCACAAGCTGCTGCCGATGGCCGGGCGCCGTGATGAACTGGCGCGGCTGCAGGGCCTGTGGCAGAGCGCGTGCGCGGGGCAGGGAGCGGCCATCTTTGTGAGTGGCGACGCGGGTATCGGTAAATCGAGGCTTATTCAGGCGCTCAAGGATCAATTGTCCGATGCCGATCAACGCTGGACCGCGCTGCGTGCTTCGCCCTATGACGCCAACACGCCGCTGCACCCTGTGATCGCATTGCTGCGACAGACCATCGGCATCGAGCAGGATGACAGTCCGCAGGCCAACTTCGCACGCATCGAGAAGGCGATGCGCATGTTCGATATTGATCATGCGAACGCATCCGCTGTCATTGCCGGCTTGTGCGGCGTTGAGCGCAGCAGCGATGCGGGACCAGTCGATCTGCGTAGCGCCGCGCGTATTTTCGAGACGGTGTTTTTTCAGATGCTGGCCGAAGGCCCGAGACTTTTGGTGGTTGAAGATTTGCATTGGCTCGATCCAACCACCATGGCGTTGACACGACGTCTGATCGAACAGGTGCAAGACAAGCCGATATTGGTGGTTGTCTCAGCCCGGTCGGGTTTTGATCTGGCGTCTCTGGGCGCGCCCGATCTGCCGACGTTGCGCTTGGGACCGCTGCCGGAAAAAGACGTTGGCACCATGATTGACGCGGTGGCCCAGGGCTTCATTCTGGCAGCCGAGGTACGCGAAAAGATCGTCGCACGCACCGATGGCGTACCGGCTTTCGTTGAAGAACTGACGCGTATGCTGCTTGCGTCCGAGTGGCTGGTGGAGCGCGACGGGTACCTGGTGCCAAACGGACCCGCGCCGGACAATATTCCCGTCACACTTAAAGATTCGCTCATGGCTCGTCTTGATCGTTTGGGTGATGCCAAACTGGTGGCGCAGGAAGCGGCCGTTATCGGTCGCACCTTTACTACGCAGCTTTTGAGCGCGGTCAGCGGTTTGGAGGACGCCAAGCTTGACGGCGCGCTGACGGCGCTGCGCGATGCGCAGATCATTCGCAGTCGTTCCCGCCTGGGTACGGCCATCATCTGGCGGTTCCGCCACGCGTTGCTGCAGGAGGCCGCATACCAGTCGCTGCTGCGCGCCACGCGACAGTCCCTGCATCACAAAATCGCGCTCGCACTCGAATCGCAGTTTCAGGCGGAAGCCGCGCAGCAACCCGAGCGGGTTGCACGTCACTTTACGCTTGGCGGCGATAGCGAACGCGGGCTTGGCT
>CAYGSQ010000379.1:0-4219 GCA_964352435.1 uncultured Gammaproteobacteria bacterium
TACGAGAAAGGCGCGTTCACGGGCGCAACCAAGCGTACTGAGGGCAAAATTGAATACGCCAATGGTGGTACGTTGTTCCTCGATGAAATCGGCGATATGCCGTTACCACTGCAGGCAAAATTACTGCGATTTTTGCAAGAGCGGGTGGTAGAGCGCATCGGCGGTCGCACGGAAATTCCGGTCGACGTGCGCGTGGTGTGCGCCACGAATCAGAACCTGATGACATGCATAGGCGATGGACGTTTTCGCGAAGATTTGTACTATCGAATTTGCGAAGTCACTTGCAATATCCCACCGCTGCGCGAACGTGAAGGCGACGCGGTTGTACTGGCGCGGGCTTTCCTCGAGAAATTTGCCAAACGCCACAATCGCTCGTTGCGCGGCTTTTCCGAAGATGCGGTACAGATCATTGAGAGCTATCAATGGCCCGGCAACGTGCGCGAGTTGGAGAACAAGATCAACGGCGCCGTCATCATGGCAGAAGGCAAACAGGTCAACGGCGATGATCTGGGGGTCACCGGCGATGATGATGCCCTGATGCCGCTCAATTTGCGTGAGGTCAGACATCATGCAGAACGCAAGGCACTCAATCGCGCCTTGGCGCGCACGGACGGCAATATTTCCAAGGCGGCGGAATTGCTGGGCATTACGCGTCCGACGTTTTACGATCTAATGCAGCGACACCAAATAATTGATAAAAAAACCGCGACCAGTGAGGAGACATCATGAGTCGAGTACCGGTATGGGTAATCATCGCCCTTGTTCTAATTGCAACGCCATTGACGGCGTGCGGCGACAACCGTAGCCAAGAACAGCGCATCATTGATGCGAACCTGAAAATCCAAAACGCCAGCTTTCGTAGTGCGATTATCGAGTATCGCAACGTGTTGCGGGCAAATCCCAGCAATTTGGAGGCGCGACTTGGTCTGGCCTACGCTTTACAAAAAGTAGGGGACAGCGTCGCGGCGGAGAAAGAAATCGATCGTGCGATCGAGTTGGATGCGACGCCGGATCAGTATCTTGAAATATTGGCGACATCTCTGGCGGCGCGCGGGGCGCACGCCGAGCTGCTCGCAGAAGTGGCTGTCGATCAGGTCAAGGATCCGGCGATGGCCAGCGTGCTTGACGCGCTGCGCGGTCGTTCAATGCTGGCCCTTGGGTCATCGGACGAGGCGGTCCAGGTGTTTGACAGAGTCTTGGCCCAGGGCCAGAGCGTCGAAGCGCAGCGTATTGCGCTGCTGGGCAAAGCGAATATTGCGTCCGGCAAAGCCGATTTTTCAACGGCAGAGCGTTTGGCGCGACAGTCGCTGGAGATTGCGCCGGACTCCGCCGAGTCGTTTTTGACGGTGGGGCAGCTGCTGGTTTTGCAGGCACGTTATGCCGATGCCAAGGCTTTTTTGTCCGATCAGAATACGGCCAATGTGAAAATGTCGAATATGCAAAGGTTCCGCATGCTGGGTGAACGTACCCAGGCGCTTACCGGGCTGGGAGATTTGGACGCGGCGGACGACGCGGCGTTGGCCATGTCGTCAATTGCACCGGATCATCCGATGGCCGGATTCTTGCGCGGACGGGTTGCATTCCAGCGTGGCGACTACGATTCAGCGCTCGAGCTGCTGCAGTCGGTGGGCGCCAAGTATCCACAGTTTGTGCCGGTACAGGGGGTGCTTGGTGCGGTTAGCCTGAAACGCGGTGAATTTGAACAGGCCGAAGTGTATCTATCGACGGCCGTAGCCGCCGAACCCACCAACGCGACCGCACGCCAGCTTCTGGCAGAAGCGCGGATGCGCATGCGTCGTCCCGAAGAGGCGGCACAAACACTGCGCGATGGTTTGCTTAACGACGAGAATAATCCACGATTACTCGCGATGCTCGGACGGGCCAATATGCAATCGGGCGCGGCCGACGATGGCATAGAAATGCTGCGCAAGAGTCTCGACGCGGATCCTGGCAATGCGCAGGCAATGATTGCCTTGGCCGCCGCGTATGTTCGCCAAGGTAAACGTGAGGAGGCGGTTCGGCTGATTGAGGGATTGCCCGCAGGCGCTCTTGACGAAAGTCGCCGCCAGATACTTTTGGTTGTGGCGCGCTACGATGAAGCAAATCCGGGCCCGGCCCAGGAAAAACTCGAAGAGTTGTTGGCGCAGTCACCTGACGACCCGTCGATTTTGGCATTGGCGGGCAGTTTCTATCAGGTTACCAAGGACTACGCGTCAGCTCGCAAACAGTTTGAGCGGGTTCTGAAAGCGGAGCCGTCGAATAGCAACGCGCAGTTCGCCATCTTGCGTATTGATGAAATTGAAAATGACTACACGCGGTCACGCGAAATTTTCAATGAGATCAGGCAGCGTGATCCGCGCAATGTCACGGCGTTATTGGTTCTGGCACGCCTTGCCGAGACCGATGGCGATCACGACCAGGCCATCGCGTTCGCGCGTGAAGCGCATGCCGCCGACGAGACGGCTTTGATGCCCAACATCATATTGGTAGGCGAGTCGTTGCGCCGACGTGAAGTCGATGATGCGGAAAATTTTGCACGGCTTGCGGTGACCCATCACGACGATGTGGCGCAGGCGCAGGCGGCAATGGGCATGGTGATGTCCGAGCGTGGTCTCAATAATGAAGCCGCACCGTTTTTCCGTCGTGCAACGCAACTCGAGCCGAATAACTACTTTTATCACGCGCGGCTTGCACGCACGCAGATCGCGACGGGCAAACTTGCGCAGGCGCGTGATAGCTATCGATTGGCGTTGCAAAACAATCCTGCTGACCTGGCTTCCTTGCGCTCACTGGCCGTGCTTGAAGTTCGCGCCGGCAATGGAGCGATAGCGGATGATCTTTTGCGTCAGGCGCGTGCGCGCTATGGCGATGGTCCGACCATGGACGAATTGACCGGGGACGTACGCAACGCGCAGCAAAATTATGCTGAGGCACTGGCGTCGTTTGTCGCGGCAAACGAGGTCGCGCCCAGTTGGCCGCTAACCGCGAAAATATTCTCTATGCGGCAGAAAACCGCGACGCCGAATCCGACGGAGCCGCTGGAACAATGGCTGGATGACAATCCGTCGCATGCACCGGCGCGACTAATGCTGGCGCAAACCTTTCAGCGCGGCGGTGACGAAAACAAAGCGATTCAACAGTACGAAATGCTAATTGTTGATCATCCTGATTCCGCGCTCGCGCTGAACAACCTTGCCTGGTTGTACTTTACCCAGCCGGGTACCGAAAACCGCGTTCGCGCACTCGAGATCGCTGATCGCGCGCACCGACTGGCACCCGCTAACTACGATATTGCGGATACGCTGGGCTGGATCCAGTTTCGCAGTGGCCAAGCGGATGCGGGTGTATTGACGTTACGCGAGGCCCTGGCCGCGACGACGCCAAAGCGTAGTCCGGATATTGCCTATCATCTGGCCGCCGCACTGCAGGAAACCGGTGCAACGTCCGAGGCGCGTGAAACCTTGATTCAAGCGCTGGCGTCAACGCGGCGCTTCAGCAGCCGCGATGACGCCCAACGTTTGCTCGATTCACTATAGCGGTGCGACGCTCTGGCGCTTGAATGCGGTTTCTACACGCTTCATTTGTTGATCGTCAGACTGTCCCGACAACCACCGCTGAATATCATTGGGCGCATCTTTGTCGCCCGATGAGAACGCTGCACTTGCGGCCTTGAACGCCAACATGCGATCGGGGCCGCTTAGCTGCGCTCGTCGGTAGGCATTGGCGGCTTCTTCGAAATTGCCGTTGAGCATGTGCAGGTCGCCCAGAATACCGATGCCCATGGCGCGACCGTTGGTCATAGCCGCCAGATCATCGGCCAGCGCAAATGCCTGTTCCGAATTACCGCGACGATGTTCTTCGATGATCATCGCACTGACACTGTCGACGGGCAGCGCACCGCTCATCACGGCGGTCTTGATCTCGCGTCGTGCGAGCCAAAAATCACCGGCAGCAAGCTGGGCGCGCACCAAAGCCAGCGTCGTATTGCTGGAGGAGGGCGTAACCCGACTGGCTTCGCGCAGCGTGTCGATGGCCGCGTAAATGTCGCCGGCGGCCAGGGACGCATCACCGAGTAGCTGCAATGCCTCGCCGTTGAACGGCATGGTGGTCAGAATTTCCTGGGCAATCTCGCGCATTTTCTGCGTGTCGCCCTCGCGCCTCGCGTAGTCCGCTAAAAGTAAACGCGGCTCGACGGCATCTTCATTGCGCTCGCGTGCCA
>CAYGSQ010000380.1:0-4218 GCA_964352435.1 uncultured Gammaproteobacteria bacterium
GTCGCCAGCAGCACCAGCACGCACAAGGCGCCGCGCAATGCGAACAACCGTCGAATCAAGAAGTGACACAACACGTCAAAACATCAGCTCAACGTCAAACCGAACGCGGTCACGACCGCCGGCCGATTCGATCCCGAATTCGAGCAGCCACGCACCCGCCATGTTGAAACGTACACCTTCTATACGATAGCGACCGCCGCCCAGATGGTCGGTCACCTGAGGTTGGGTTGGCAGGCCGTGACCGTGACTCGGCATGCCGCCGCTCATGGTAATTCTGGCCGGGTGAATCCCGTTGCCTTGCTGATCAAGAACCACGATTTCCCATTGATGAAACTCACCAATCGGCGTGCGGCCATCTACCGGTTCGATGCGCACATCAAACGTACCGTTGCTCGACGTTGCCTGCCACGATAACGACGCATTGGCGGCCGGCGGTGGTTCATCGACCGGCGCTGAGCACGCAGCCAGGAGCAGCGCATTGAGGACGACAATCAGGGCTTTTTGGTACAGGTTTGTCAACTGGTGAACCGTCTTTGGCAGTATTACACTGGGTATTGTCGCGAGCGTAGCAATTGGATGGGTCCTGCGGCAACCAACTTGCCACATAATGAGAAAAACCTGTGACAGAAAACCCGGATGCCAACGCATCGTTGCGAATCAAAAATAGTGCGCTGATCGCAGGCCCTCTGGTCGGGGTCCTCGCCGGCCTGGCGCTGGCCCAGTCCGGACAGCCTACTGCCGCAGCCATCACCGCCGGCATTACGCTGTGGGTTGCCGTGTGGTGGGTGTTCGAAGCGCTGCCCATCCCGGTGACATCATTGATTCCGCTCGCCCTGTTTCCCGCTTTGGGAATCCTGACGCCGGCTCAGGTTGGCGCCGCCTACGGCAGCCCGCTTATTTTGTTGTTGCTTGGTGGTTTCATGCTGTCGCAAGCCATGCAGCGCAGTGGCGTGCATCGACGGCTGGCACTTATTATGCTGCGCATTTTTGGCGGCGGTGCGCGCGCCATGGTGTTTGGTTTCATGGTCGCGGCCGCATTGCTCAGCATGTGGATTTCCAATACGGCCACGGCGCTTATGTTGTTACCCATTGCACTGGCGGCGATGGAAGATGTCGCGGATCGTCGATTACGCGTCGCGGTACTGTTGGGGCTCGCGTATGGCTGCAGCATTGGCAGCCTGGGCACACCCATCGGCACGCCCCCAAACCTGGTATTTGTCGAGGTCTATCAACAAGCGACCGGGCAGGACATCTCTTTCACCCAGTTCATGATCTGGGGCTTGCCGGTGGTCTTCCTGATGCTGCCCGTCGCAGGCGCGGTGCTTGTGTTTGGGCTCAAGTCCACGCAGGTAGGCGCCATAGCCCAGCCGGGCAACTGGCGCACGGCCGAAGTGCGCACCCTCATCGTATTTGGGGTAACGGCGGCGCTGTGGATTACACGCAAAGAGCCGTTTGGCGGCTGGTCCGCATGGCTCAATCTGCCGGGCGCCAACGACGCGAGCGTCGCGTTGCTCGCGGTGGTGGTCATGTTCCTGATACCCAGTGGTGAGCGAAAAGGCGATCGCCTGCTCGACTGGCCCACGGCCAGAAATATTCCCTGGGGCATTCTGCTTCTGTTTGGCAGCGGCATTTGCATTGCCAAGGCGTTTACCGGTTCCGGCCTCAGCGAACTAATTGGCGGCACGCTGGCCAATGCAATCACCCAATGGCCGCTATATTTCACTTTGTTGATCGTCGCATTCAGCGTCACGTTCCTGACCGAGCTGACCAGCAACACGGCAACGGCGTCTTTGTTGATGCCCATCCTGGCCGCCGCCAGCATCAGCGCCGATATCGACCCGCTGTTGATCATGCTGCCTGCCGCCATGAGCGCCAGTTGTGCATTCATGTTGCCGGTCGCGACGGGCCCCAACGCCGTTATCTTTGGATCGGGTCAAGTGCGCATCATCGATATGGTACGCAAAGGACTGGTTATCAATTTGATTGGCGTGCTCGTGATCGCTACGGCCAACTATCTCTACGCTGCTTGAGGCGCCAGCGCGTCCAAGTAGCTGACACAACATCTATGCACTACCCTATAAGCGAAAGAACAGGATGTTGGAGATACCGAATGACGCCGCTTCGCACAGTTTACGGCTTGGTTTTTTTGCTGGTCAGCGTATCGGTCAGCGGGCAGGACACCCAGTCGGTCGTCTACGCCGCGCCAGACAAACTCGATTCATACTGGACGGCGGTCGTAAAAAACGCCCCCAAATATCCGCGTCGCGCTATGCGCAGCAATCTGCAGGGCTGCGTGGCGGTAAGCTACGTGATCGAACACGATGGACGCACCAGCAGTCACACTCCACTCGCCATGATGCCGAGCGACGCGTTCACCAAAGCCGCGATCAAAGCCGCGAAAACGTTTCGCTACGCGCCAGGCAATCAAAACCCTGACGGCAACCCGGTGCTAACTTTCACCACGTTCACATTCTTCCTTGGCGCTGACCGAAAGGAGCAGGAGGCCCGTCAGGCCCAACTTGATACCGCATGCACCGACGCCGCCATCGAGCGAATCGCCGAACTCAGCCAACCGGAATAACCACTTACGTCACGCGTGTTTCACACGGAACAAAAGTGAATACATGACCGGTACAACCAGCAGCGTCAAAAGTGTGGCGAACAACAGACCGAAGATCATCGTGATCGCCATCGGTTTAAACATGGCGGTGCCGCCCCACCAAAGCGGCATCATGCCAAGCACGGTGGTGGCCGTCGTAAGCATGATGGGCCGCAGACGCTGAAGACACGCAGCCACGACCGCATCCGCCGGAGCCTTGCCCAATTCATCAATTTCAATTTTGATGCGGTCAATCAACACAATGGCATTGTTAATGATGATGCCAGACAAGGCGATGATGCCAAGCAAGGTAAAGAAACCCATGCTCGAATTGGCCACCAGCAGACCAAACGTTACGCCGATCATACCAAGGGGTATGGTCATCAAAATAATGATGGGCCGGCGCACCGAATTGAACTGGAACACCAGCAACAAAACAATGACCATGATCGCCAACGGTAACTTCGCCGCAATCGAGGCATTGGCGTCACCGGACGTTTCCGATTCCCCCCCAACCTCATATTTGTAGCCCGCACGCCAGCGGCTGGATGATTCGCTGAGCCAGGGCAAGAGGTTGGCATTGACGTCGGTTGCCGTCACGCCTTCTTTGAGCTGCGCCTTGAGCGTTAAGGTACGCTCGCGGTCGCGTCGCTCAATAATGCCGGCCTCAAAGGTCAGGCGAATATCCGCGACCTGTTTTAGCGGCACCGGGCGGCCGCTGGTCTGTGAGTAAATGCTCAGACCATCCAGCTTGCTGATGTCCTGGCGGTCGGAGGCGACTGAGCGCAGCGTGATTGGAATGAGCTGATCGCCCTCGCGGTATTGCGTGAGCTCAATCCCGGTCAGACCGGCGCGCAGGGACGATGCCACATCGTTACTGGTAACCCCGGCACGCAACGCACGCTCCTGATCAACCTGCACAATCAGCTTCTTGGTCTGCAAACCCCACGTATTTTTCACGGACAGTACGCCTGCATTGGCGTACAGCTCATCGGTCACTTCACTGGCCAGGGCATACAGTCCATCAAAATCGGGACCGGACAGTCGCACCTGAATGGGGTAGCCCACGGGCGGGCCGTTCTCCAGCCGCGACAACTGATTGCCCATGTCGGGATGATGATCAAACAGATACTGCTGAATCCTGGGGATCACGCGATTGACCCCGGAACCGGCAACGGTGTTGGCGATCAGAAACGAATTGGCCGGATTGCGCGAAGGGGGATCGAGCCCAAGCGTAAAGCGCGGCCCGCCCTCGCCGACGAAAACCATCCAGCTTGCGACGTCTTCCCCGCCGCCCTGCGCGTAGAACTCGCGCTCGATGTAAGCATTGAGATCCTTGATGACTGCTGCACTGCTCTCGATTGATGTGCCCAGTGGCATCTCAAGCTTCGCGGTGAAAACAGGGTCATCAGACGGCGCGATAAATTGCGCCGGCACCATACCCAAGGCCCAAATCGCCGTCATGAATACGGCCACCACGGTGCCGAGAAACAGGGCCTTGTGGCGCAACGAAAACAGCAACACGCCGCGATACAAACCGTACCAGCGCAAGGCGGTGTCGTCTCCAGCGTCTTTTTTGGACGGCGTGACCTTGAGCACCCAGGTTGTCAGCATCGGGA
>CAYGSQ010000381.1:0-3732 GCA_964352435.1 uncultured Gammaproteobacteria bacterium
AGTACACATGCACGCGCGAGCGTCCGCGCTGCTTGGCGACATAGCAGGCTGAGTCGGCCGCCGACAAGGCGTCCTCGACGTTGCCGCTTTCGGCGCCGATTTCGACCAGACCAATGCTCACGCTGACGCTGAAAATCTTGTCGCGCCATACGAAGCGGTGCGCCTCGACGGCGTTGCACACATCGTCGGCGATCTGGCGGGATTTTTCGAGAGGACAGCGGGTCAGCAACAGGCCGAATTCATCGCCACCGAGGCGCGCCACAGAATCCGAGTCGCGGACTTTTTCGCGAATCAGCGCGGCGAGCTGACGCAACAGGTTGTCGCCAGCCACGTGGCCGCAGGTGTCGTTGACGGCTTTAAACCGATCAAGATCGAGATAGCACAATACGTGCCCGGGCACGGCTTCGGGCATGGTCAGCAGTGCTTCGCCCAAACGACGTTCAAATTCGCGCCGATTGAGCAGCCCGGTTAACGCATCGTGGCTCGCCTGATAGCTCATCTGGCGCGCAATGCCGCGCACCTCAGACACGTCACGCATAACGGCGACGACGCCAACCATTTCGTCATCTTCACTCGGCAACGGTGTCACCGACAGTTCGATGGAATGTTCTGCCCCATCGGCAGCCAGAAGCAATGCGGTGCGCCCAAGCGTCACGCCGCGCTGCTCGCGCAGACAACGCTCAATCGGGTCCGCCATCGGTTTGCGATCGGATTCATCGACCAGCTCAACCAATTCGCACAAACGTTGCCCAACCACCTCGTCGGTGGCCGCCGGAGCGCAACCGATAATGCTGCAGGCGGCTGCATTGATAAACGTAATGCGCCCCTGCGCATCGGTGTTGAGCACGCCTTCAATCATGCTGTGCAAGGTATCCAGTGCACGCGCGCCCGAGCTCTGGTCCGCGTCCAGTGACGCGCGCAACCTGGTGACGTCAAAGGCCGTAGTCAAGACCGCCGGCATGCCGTCGTGATCCACCAGGACATCGGTACACTGCACGTGAACGCCCACGCCATCGCGATTGAGCATGCGCAGCGTGTAGGGTTCGTCGGTCGCCTGCCCGGCGAGCCTGAGCTCAAACTGATCGGCGGCTATGCCGCGGTCATCGGGCAAAAACAGCGACAGTGCTGACTGGCCAATCAGGTCCTGCTGGCGCATGCCGCGCATCGACGCCGCGCGCGGACTCACATAGAGAATGTGCTGGCGATGTAAAAACACCGCGCCGCCAACGGCGTCGAGCAACGAATCACTGATATTGGTCTGCGCCTGATCGGGCTCGCGCTTCGCGACAACGGGCGCTTCAATTTTTTGCGGCCCCAGCCGATGCAATTCCATTAGCTCGTCGTCAAGCTCGCCCCGCGCGTAGCCATCGGCAACCACTGCCATAGAGTCGCGCGACTTGCGAAACAATCCACGTCGGCGCATGCCAAGTGCCAGCAAACCTCCGATGGCCAACAGTACCGTGAATGCGAATAGAGCAAGCTCACTCACAATCAAGACCGACGATCGACCGACGTTCCAATGCGTCGTAAATCCAGGTGTGCGCGCCGCGGCGAATCATCCAGACCAGACACAACTGAAACGCAGACCACAGCGGTGCAACGCATCGCCAGACGGGCGGAGCGAACGTATATGAACTTCGCGCTCATTATGATCCCCAGATAAAGGCTATCGCGTCGCTCCGAATTCCTTGACGGTTCACGACACGTGCAGCGCTTCATTGGCACTGCGTTGGTATGGCCGCAAGCATAAACCATGCGCCGGGTTATGTATTCTGGAATTGACGAAAGCGCGCCCAAAAGCGCTTCAATCCCTTGTTTTACCGGAGCAAACTGCGTAATCTTCGGCTCCCCTACGGCAGGATTTAGTCATGAATACCGACTTGGCACGTGTCCAAATGGTCAGCCAGCAGGTCCGCACCTGGGACGTGCTCGATCCCGACGTGCTCCGCGCCATGAGCGCGGTCTCCCGCGAACAGTTTGTCCCGGCGGCCTATCAGGGTGTCGCCTTTGCGGACAGCCGCATCCCGCTGGCCCACGATCAGGTCATGCTCGCCCCCAAAGTGGTCGGGCGACTGTTGCAGGGCCTGACGCTGGCACCGACCGATCGCATGCTCGAAATCGGCACCGGCAGCGGCTACGTCACGGCCTGCGCGGCCCATTTGGCCGGCCATGTCACGTCGATCGAGCTGCACGCCGATTTGAGCGAACAAGCACTGCAACGCCTGGACGAGGCGCAACTTGGCAACGTCGAGGTGCGTACGGAAGACGCCTTCACGATGGCCCGCAGTGAGCGCTTTGACGCCATAGCGCTGACCGGCTCGCTCCCGGTCTACGACAGCCGCTTCGAGCAAATGCTGAAAGTTGGCGGTCGGCTGTACGTCGCCATTGGCCGCTCACCGGTGATGGATGCCTGCATCATTACTCGAGCAACCGAAACCCAGTGGGTCAAAAACAGCCTGTTCGAAACGGACGTACCGGCTCTGATCAACGCATCTGATCCGGTGGAGTTTCAGTTTTGAACGACGATATTGCCCAATGTTCGGCCGCCGAGCTTGCGGATCGCCTGGCCTGCGATATCTCGCAGCCGGTTAAGACCGTCGCCCAAAGTGAAGACGTCCTGCTGCTCGACGTACGCGAAGACTGGGAGCGACAGATTGCCTCGATTGATCATTCACTAAATATCGCCATGAACGATGTGCCCGATCGCCTGGATGACATCCGTGAGCGTCAGGGCAGCCGGGATTTGGTTGTTTTTTGCCATACCGGCAAGCGCAGCATGATTATTGCCCGCTTCCTTACCGGCAACGGCTTCGAGCGTCTGTTCAATCTCGCAGGCGGAATCGACGCCTGGTCCCAACATATTCAAGCTTCCGAGCATCTGTATTAGAGGATTACGGATTGTGACCCGTTCTGAAGGGAACGTCGTCACACTCGATCAGTCTCATGCAGCAAGACATAATAGCTGCGCGCAGCGCTCATGTCCGTGATCTACTGGCCGATGTACTAGCTAACCACGGCGCTATGCGCAGTCGTTGGCATGCCATCCGGCGTTTGACCAGCACCGTTTTGGTGATATAGTTAACTATAACACTTGCCCAACGCATCGTGACGCACAGGAAGGATTTGGCGATGACATTACGAATTTCCCGAGCAGCCCTTGTACTTATGGCCGCTCTGGCCCTGCCTGCAAACGCCGCAGATCTGATTGATATCTACCGGCAGGCACTCGAAAACGACCCGCTTTTGCTCGAGGCTGAGGCCACCCGAATGGCCACGGCGGAAAACCGGCCGCTGGCGCTGTCGGGGCTTTTGCCCGTTATTAACCTGCAAGGTCAGATTGACGATCAGGACACCGAGGGCACAACCACCGCGCCCCCGTTCACCGGCGCTGACCCTATCACTACACGGCGCCCGTCCGACGCGGATCGGACCTCATGGACGTTGCAGTTGACGCAGCCACTGTTCCGCTGGGATCGCTGGCTGGAGCTCAAACGCGCGGACAAGCAGGTCGCGCTGGAAGAAGCCAACTACGCCGCCGCGCGCCAGGAATTGGCGGTGCGCGTATCGCAGCGTTACTTCGATGTGTTGGCCGCCACCGACGAGCTGACGGCCGAACAGGCCAACAAGGAAGCCATCGCGCGCCAGCTTGAAGAAGCAGAAACCCGTTTCGAAGTAGGCCGCAACGCCATTCCGGACGTCTATGACCCCCGTTCGGCCTATGAGCACAGCGGC
>CAYGSQ010000381.1:3742-4218 GCA_964352435.1 uncultured Gammaproteobacteria bacterium
CGCGGCAGAAATTGGCGCCAAGCGCACCTTGGCCACCGCCCTTGAAATTTTGCGCGAAGTCACCGGCAGTTATGCCGCAGGTGACCTCGGTGCACCGGGCGATGATCTACCTTTGATCGCGCCGGACCCACCCGCGCAGGACGCCTGGGTCAATCAGGCCATGGCGCAAAACCTGAGTATCGAAGCCAGCCGCCTGGCTGTCGACATTGCGGGTGATGAGATAAAAGTACGTCGCACCGGACACTACCCGTCGCTCGATCTGGTGATGTCACGCAACCATTTCGACAGCGAAGGTTCGCGTTTTGACGTGTTGCCAGACGGCCAGGTTTTTGGTGGTCCGTCGGAATCAGACTTCGATACGGACACCATCGCACTGCAATTCAACGTGCCAATCTACAGCGGCGGCGGCGTGCGCTCACGCGTGCGTCAGGCGGTCCATCAGCAGCGCGCAGCCAAGCAGCGACTGGAGCGCGTGG
>CAYGSQ010000382.1:0-4178 GCA_964352435.1 uncultured Gammaproteobacteria bacterium
CCGTTGGTGTCGCGCTGGTCGGGATTACTTACGTCGGTGCAGTTGTCGATGTCATCGCCAACGCCGTCGCCGTCCGCATCCGGGCCGCCCGTCGTGTTTTCTTCAAATACCAGGTTGTCGTAAAAAACGCCCGATGCTTCAAAGTCTGATGCAATGGTCGTGAAACCGATTTGCAAAATCTGGCCAACCAGGCTGGAGTCGATGGTCAGAGACAGAAGGTAGCGGTTCCATTCCGCCGGCAGCGCCGTGGCGTCGATGGTGGAAATGGTGGTGGTTGCAAAGCCTGCATTCGGGTCAAGGGTCTTGATAAACGCGGTCGCAGTAGACGCGCCGGCCAGATCGCCCATTTTGGCATCGAATGAGAAGTCATAGGTTGAACCGATGTCTACGGTACCGATGATCTGCTCCTGGAATACGCTGGTTTCAATACGGTTACCAACTTCCTGGTCGCCATTGTTGTAATCGCTGAACGTCACCAGCTGTTGCTCGCCCTGATCGGGGCCGCCTTCGCCCGCTGCAACGTTGCTGAACGCGCCCGAGCCATTCGGTGCGACAAATGCGCCGTAGTTGTACAAGAAGGTCGTGCCATCAGGTGCAAACACGTTGGCGAAAACGAGCCAGCTGTCATTCGCCAGTGCATCTGGATTTGCTTGATCCAGTGCTTCGAAGTTCTGTGCGTACGGTGCAAGATCCGCGAAAGCGGGCGTGATCAAAAGTGCGGCAGCCGTCGTCAGGGCGGCCTTGCGGAGTTTCTGTTTAAACATGGTTGCGTATCCCCAAAGTGATTGATGTGAGCGTGGTGCACTCGCGTGTCACGACGCTGCAGATAATTATCGGGTGGCCTGGCGAACCCGTGTCGCTGCGGTGGCCAGACTTTTGCCGATTGGCGTGCCGGGCAAGGGCCCGATGCGGTCTGATCTAAACTCCGCGTATTGGTCAAAGTATCAGCAATGGTGACAACGCTGTCAAGCGAAACACACTCGTCCAATATTTATGGTGAATGCTGGAACTTTCTGTTGCCGGAGAGAGTGTTCGCGTGCACGGCGAAATCAGATGTATCGAGTTGTTGCGCGCAACTATGCCTTGTAGAACATAATGTTAACTCGCTGCGCTCAGGGCCCCTACGCGCGAAGACTGGTCAAAGCTGTGAGCATGCGCGGCTGCGCCAATCAGGCCTGGCTGTGGGGCAACGACCAGGGAGACATTGACGTCTTCGATCATCTGCGCCATCGGGCCATCGCATTGAAAGTGGTCGGCAAACGCAGGCAGGCTCAAGCGATTTTCAAATGCCCGGAAAACGTCGCCTGTGAGATAAACACCACCGGTGGCGCCGAACCAAAGTGCCGCGTCGTGGGCGAACTGGGCAACCAGTCGGCAAAACACAGAGGCTGTTTCATCGCACAACGGGTCGGACCCGGCATGCGCACGATCGACGATTTCATGCGAGGTGAGCGAATCGGCTGATTGATCGCTCAAGCGGGCGAGCGTTTTGTACAGCCGGACCAGGCCTGGACCCGAGATGAGCGTTTCCCATGAGACGTCATTGTCGCCATCGTGAAGCGCCTCATAAATGTCGTGATCTTGCTGCGTGCGCGGCGCAAAGGCGGCATGGCCGGCCTCGCTGGCAACCGCGTGCCACTGGCCGTCGCGCTGGGTAAGCCCCGCCACACCAAGGCCAGTGCCGGCGCCGATAACGGCTCGCGCCGCATTGCGGTGCGCGCTTCCGGCGCGCAATGGGCGGACTTCATCCTGCGTAATATAGAGTGTTGAGTAAGCGGCCGCAGCCAGATCGTTGATGACGGCGAGGTTGGCCAGCTCGTGACGTCGGCGCAATTGCTCGACGGAAAAATTCCAATCGTTATTGGTCAGCGTAATGCGGTCACCGGTCACCGGTCCGGCGACGGCCAGGCACACGTTGCTCGGCAAGCGCAGGCGTGATTCTTCTTGATAGCGCAATAACATCGCGTCAACGCTGGTGAGCTCTTTGCACCGGTATACCCGGGTTTCATGCAGCGCCGCGGTATGTTTAGCCGAGTCGACGACGGCTCGGGCGCATCGCGCGTTAGTGCCGCCAATGTCTGCGACGAGATAAGAATGCATCACGCTGTCGTTGCCTTGTGTAAAGACCGTGCTGTCGTTGGCGCCGCCTATGCGCAACGAAAGTGCCGTGTCGTTCAACTCTGTCCCTAATCTTTTACACGCGCATGACCTGCTCACAGATACATGCGGCGTGTCGTCTTTATAGTCGACGAATGACAGCGTTGTCAATTTTACGCCATTGCACGGCGCTTTTCCGGGCCGACGACGTACTTTATTCCATACGCTTTGCGCATAAACCTAGGGTAAACCCGAGCTTGCACGTCGCCGCAACACGCTACGATCAGTACACCACTCGCAAGACTAGCCCATGGCCAAAGAAAAAGGCGCCAGCCAAACTGAGAAACCGACCGCGAAGCGCCTGCGCGACGCGCGACGCGACGGGGACGTTCACAAAAGCAAGGAGCTCACCAGCACCGTGCTCGTGTTGCTATGGATACTGATGGGGTGGCTGCTAACGCCCATCGTGGCTCGTCGCTTGCGCGGTTTGTTTGCTGAAATGTTCACGGCGCTCGATCAGCCGTTCAATATGGCGATTTACAATCTGGGTTTCATGTCGCTGCAAGTGTTTCTTTACATCATGGCCATCTTGCTTGTGCCGGCTATTGTCATTGGTACGTTCACCGATTTCTTGCAGATCGGTGCGATTTTCGCTCCGTCAAAAGTAAAACCCAATGCGGCGTATATTAATCCGGCGGAGGGCATCAAACGTATGTTCTCCATGCGCAATTTCGTCGAGGTGGTCAAGGCACTGGCGAAGACGATTTTGCTGGTAGGCATCATCGTGTTTGTTCTTTTGCGCTATCTGGATGACATTATCGCGCTGCCTTTTTTGGGGCCGGCACCGATTGGACCGCTGTTTTGGCGGGGCGTGGTCCTGATCGGAACGGCGGTCGTTTTCGTCTTCTTTTTTGTCGCGGTACTCGATGCTCTGTACCAGCGTCACGCCTACACCAAAGACTTGATGATGAGTCGGCGTGACATAAAGCAAGAGGTCAAGGAAAACGAGGGCGACCCAATGATCAAGGGCCAGCGCAAGCAGCTGCAACAAGAATGGGCGCAGCAAAATCAGCTGCAGGCGGTGCGCAAGTCATCGGTGGTCGTGACCAATCCAACGCACATAGCGGTCGCGCTCTACTACGATGAACACGAAACTGATTTGCCGGTGATCACCGCAATGGCGGAGGGCGCCGAGGCACAGCGAATTCGTGAGGTGGCAGAAGAAGAGGGCATTCCCATCATGGAGAACGTCAAGCTTGCCCGCGGCCTCCACGCCGATCTTGCGGTGGACGACTACGTGACTGCGCCGTTTTTCGACGCCGTAGCGGAAGTGCTGCAGTGGGCAGAGTCAATCAGCAAACAGCGCTACGGTTTGTGAGGCGCTAGAGCACTGAGCGCAATGTCGTCAATAGCGTCTTGTTGTTGGCGATGCCGCGCAGGGTAAATTCTACCAACGTGCCGAGCATCAAAATAATTATCCAGTTCGCGATCAGCGACTTGATCGGCATCGAGAATGAGATCAATTGAATTTGCTGTGCGTAACGGTTGACCAGACCCAAGCCGATATCCACCAGCATCATGGTCACAATCGCCGGTGCGGCCAGCACAAACGCCGTGGTCATAAAAAAATCGAACTGGCCAATAAAGAAATTCAACCCGCCGCCATCGAATCGCGGTACGTAGGATCCGACCGGCCACACCGCGTAGCTGCCAAGCAATATATCCAGAAAAATCAGAAACGCGCCGCTGGCCATGAACAGCCACGCAGCCATTTGTGAGAAAAACAGCCCCCACAGTGACGTTTGATGTCCCTGTAGCGGGTCGGCGACGACAGCAATGCTGGATCCGACCTTGGCATCGATCAAATTGCCGGCTGATCCAATGGCCCAAAAAATGACGCCAAACGCAAAACCAATGATCAGGCCGAGCAGAATTTCCTTGACCACAATAAGCGGCCACGACAGCGTTGTGATCGGTGGGATATCGCCCGCCGCGCTGATCGCAGGAAACGCGACGATGGCCAGGCTGACGAAAAAACTGTTGCGCGCGGTCGCCGGCATGTTTTCCGGTGTTAATAGCGG
>CAYGSQ010000383.1:0-2120 GCA_964352435.1 uncultured Gammaproteobacteria bacterium
GCAGACCCAGCGTGGTGGTCATGAACTCCCAGGCGAAGCGGATGGCCTCTTCCTTGAAGTAGTCGCCAAAGCTGAAGTTACCCAGCATTTCGAAAAAGGTGTGATGACGCGCCGTGTAGCCGACGTTTTCCAGATCGTTGTGTTTGCCGCCCGCGCGCACGCAGCGCTGCGAGGTGGTCGCGCGCACGTAGTCGCGGACCTCGTCGCCCAGAAAGACGTCTTTAAACTGCACCATGCCCGCGTTGGTAAACAGCAACGTGGGGTCGTTACCCGGCACCAGCGCGCTGCTGGGCAAAATGGTGTGCTTATGGCTCTGGAAAAATTCCAGAAACGCCTGGCGAAGTTCGGCGGTATTCATCGGTTATCCTGCGAGTGATCATGAGTCAATCGCCCGACGCGCCTGCTCCGGCGAAAAGCCTCGCTGGAGCAAAAATCGCATTTGCCGGGCGTGCTCCGAGGGCTCGGTGGCGGGATCCGGGCCAAAGCGTTTCTCACGAACCGCCATCGCCTGTTCCTGCCAATCGACCTGCGCGGCGGCCAACGCCGCCTCCGCCGTACTCGAAGCAATCCCGGACTTTTTCAGACCGTGACGTATGTGTAAAGGGCCTTTGCCCTGATTGATGCGCGCGCTGACCACACTTTCGGCATAACGCTCGTCGCATTGCAGGCCGTCTTCGGTCAGTTGTTCGACGGCCGCGCAGGCCACGTCCTCGTGAAAGCCCTTGCGACAGAGCTTGCCTATGAGCTCCTGCGCGGCGTGTTCACGGCGCGCGAGGAAGTCCATACCCGCCCGACGTGCCTTTAAAGGATCGTCGGGCGTCTGGTTTTCACGCCTGGGGAACAGCCTCGGCCTCGTCACTTTGCGCAGCGTCGTCTTCAGTCTCTACCAGCTTGGGCAGCAGCTTATCGCGCAGAATACGGTCGAGCTCAGCCGAAATTTCCGGATGTTCGCGCAAATACGTACGCGCATTTTCCTTGCCCTGGCCGATGCGGTCTTCGCCATAGGAGTACCAGGCGCCCGCTTTCTTGACCAAACCGTGCTCAACACCCATGTCGATCAGCTCGCCTTCGTAGGAGATACCCTCGCCGTACAGGATTTCGAACTCGGCAATGCGGAACGGAGGCGCTACTTTGTTTTTGACCACCTTGACGCGGGTCTGGTTGCCCACCACCTCGTCGCCCTTCTTGATCGCGCCAATGCGGCGGATGTCGAGGCGGACCGACGAGTAGAACTTGAGCGCGTTACCGCCCGTGGGCGTTTCCGGACTGCCAAACATGACGCCAATTTTCATGCGGATCTGGTTAATGAACACTACCAGCGTATTCGACCGCTTGATGTTGGCCGTAAGCTTGCGCAGCGCCTGCGACATGAGACGCGCTTGCAGGCCTACATGACGGTCGCCCATCTCGCCCTCAATCTCGGCTTTGGGTGTCAACGCCGCCACGGAGTCGATAATGACCACGTCGACCGCGCTGGAGCGCACCAGCATGTCGGTAATTTCGAGCGCCTGCTCGCCGGTATCCGGTTGCGATACCAGTAGATTCTCGGTATCCACGCCAAGTTTTTCGGCGTAGGCCGGGTCGAGCGCGTGCTCGGCATCGACAAACGCCGCCGTACCGCCCAGCTTCTGGACCTGCGCGACGACTTGCAGCGTCAGCGTGGTTTTACCTGAAGATTCAGGACCATAGATCTCGACAACGCGCCCGCGTGGCAGACCGCCAACGCCCAATGCGATGTCCAGGCCAAGCGATCCGGTGGACACGGCTTCGACGGCCGGTAGCGCGCCCGGGTCGCCCAAACGCATGACCGAGCCCTTGCCAAACTGCTTCTCGATTTGCCCCAATGCGGCGGAAAGCGCCTTTTTCTTGTCGTCATTCATGGAAAAACACCTGATATGCGGAAAACAAAACTACTGTATATATACCCATAGTATTGCACAACTCGAAAAATATGGAAGGGTCGTTTTTGGGCAAGGCGTCGAGATTGGTTTGGACGGCCGGTCAGGCCGCCCCGGGACCGCTATTTTGCGTCGTCCACGCGCTCAAGCAAGCCCTTCAGCGCGCGCTCGACGGTCGCGCGCCGCACGGCGTCACGATCGCCGGCGAACACATGGCGTTCC
>CAYGSQ010000383.1:2130-4174 GCA_964352435.1 uncultured Gammaproteobacteria bacterium
CGTTCCGCCGCCGGCTCGTCCGCACCGCCGGCAAATGCCAGCCACACGGTGCCAACGGGTTTGGCCTCGCTACCGCCGCCGGGCCCCGCAATACCGGACACCGCCACCGCAAAATCCGCCGCTGCGCGCTCGCGTGCCCCCGCCGCCATCGCGTGCACGACAGGCTCACTGACGGCACCCTGCTCGGCAAGCACCGACTCAGGCACACCCAATCGACGCACTTTCGCTTCGTTGGAATAGGTCACAAAGCCATCGGTAAACACGGCGGACGACCCGGCCAGATCCGTCAGCACCTTGGCGATCCAACCACCTGTGCAGGACTCCGCCGTGGTCACGGTCTGCTGGCGCGCGCGCAGCGCATCGCTCAGCGTAATGGCCAGCGCCCGGAGCGCGTCATCACCGGCACTCATGTCACCACCTGCCCGGTCAACGACTCATACACCCGGGCATTGCCCAGCGTCATGGCCGCCACAGAAAATGAACGCTCAAGGTGCGCCCGCGCCCCGGCTGCCAGCTGCGCCCCAAGCGTCGCATCGCCCAGCACATCCAGCATGGCCTCGGCCAACGCCGGCGCATCGCCAGGCGGCACCAAACGGCCGGTTTGCCCATCAATCACCACCTCGCCAATCCCCCCGGCATCACAGGCCACCATTGGCACACCCGCCGCCGCGCCCTGTAACAGCGCCACGCCCAGACCCTCTGCCGAGGCAGGATGCACCAGCATGTCGAGCACGCCGAACCAGTTGCTCAGATCATTACGAAAACCCGCAAACACCACGTTGTGCGTGAGGCCGTCAGTGACCACGCGCTTTTGAATACGCTCCTGCTCAGCGCCCTTGCCAAACAGCAGCACCTGCACCTGCGGGTAGTGATCAACAATGTGCGTCATGGCATCGAGCAACACGTCGTGGCCCTTGCGCCGAATAAACTGCGCGGCCATACCAATGACCGGTTGGCCGTCGCTAAGGGAAAACTCTTCGTTGAGCGCGGCGCGCGAACGGGGCGATTGCCACGGCGCCGGGTCGACGGCGCTGTGCACACAGGTCAGCTTGGACTCACTAACACCCTGGCCGCTGAGCACATCGCCGATGGCGTGCGAAATCGTGATGACCTGATCGTAGAGCCGGTACTTGAGCGCCACGGCCAGCGCGGATTCAGGGTTGTCGACGCGCCGCGACAGCACCACCCTGGCCCCGCTACCGATGGCGGCAAGCGCGCCCAGCGTATCAGCACCGCGACGTGAGTGAAGATGGACTATGTCCGGCTTTTCTTCGCGCAGCAGCCGCCGCAGACGCCATACGGCACCCAAATCGAGGTCACCGCCGAGCGGCAGCGTGCGCACGCGCGCAACGTCTGGCTGCACAAACGTCGAGATGGCGCTGCCGGTGGGGCACACCAGCACATTATCGATGTCGTAGGCGCGCAGGCCGTCGAGCAAATACGCCACCTGCCGCGCGCCGCCGTAGAGATGTCGCCCGGCTTCCAGATGCACCACTTTCATGGCCCCAGTATACCCACGAGCGGCGCCCGTGACCGACCCACGACAGCGCGGCCCAAACCCCGTATCCTCATGGCGTCCGCACCACCGTCCTATGGTTTGATGAGCAAAGACAAGGCCACCCATACGCCGATGATGCGCCAGTATCTGGCGCTCAAGGCACAGCACCCCGACATCCTGCTGCTCTATCGCATGGGCGATTTTTACGAGCTGTTTTACGACGACGCGCGCCGCGCCGCCAAGCTCGTCGACATTTCGCTGACCGCGCGCGGCAAAAGCGGTGGCAACCCCATTCCCATGGCCGGCGTGCCCGTCCATTCCATCGACACCTATCTGGCCAAGCTGGTGCGACTCGGTGAGTCGGTCGCCATTTGCGAACAGATTGGCGACCCGGCGACCAGCAAGGGGCCGGTAGAGCGCAAGGTGGTTCGCATTGTGACGCCGGGCACGCTGAGCGACGATGCGTTCCTTGAGGACCGCCGGGATAACCTCCTGGTCGCCATCTACAGCCACCGGGAGCAGTTTGGTTTTGCCTCCCTCGACATC